>JBFRWR010000655.1:0-5184 GCA_051439685.1 Trichodesmium sp. | reverse complement strand
CCTATTGACCATCAAGCTTTTCTCCTGTCTCCTGTCTCCTGACTCCTGTCTCCTGTCTCCTGTCTCCTGTCTCCTGTCTCCTGTCTCCTGTCTCCTGTCTCCTGTCTCCTGTCTCCTGTCTCCTTTTTTTTATACTACGTTTTGAAGTGCGGAATGTAGGTTTTAAATATGTTTAATTAATTAACTTATTTTTGGTAAAATCTATGCTTAAAATTTTCCTGATTTCTTCTGTCTTTTTGCTGCTACCCTCAGCCACAGTTTTTGGTGTTCAACCACAACAAATGAAAGCTATTTCTTGGAGTAATAAAATCAATCAAGAAACATTAGCTCAAACATCTACTATATCAGCTACTAGATTAGAAAAACAAGCCCAAGAACTTTTTCAAAAAGGAGATTTTTCTGGAAGTATTCCTTTGTTAGAAGCAGCAATTCAAAATTATGCAAATCAAGGGGATAATTATGGTCAAGTCAGAGCAATCAGAAATTTAGGTTTAGTTTATCTCAAACTATCAGAATGGAACAAATCAGAAGCAACACTTAATGATTGTTTAAATTTGATTCAACAAATATCAAATAAGCAAAAAGCGGCACAACTTACGGCTAGTGTTTTAGAAGTTAAGGGTCAATTACAATTATCTATAGGTAAATCAGAAGCAGCTTTAGATACTTGGGAAGAAGCGAGTCAAATTTATCAAAAACTTGGGAATTTTTTGGGGTTGACTCGGAGTAATATTAATCAAGCTCAGGCTTTACAAGCTTTAGGTTTATATTCTCAAGCATTAAAACAATTAAAAATAGCTGAAGCAAATTTAGAAGATCAGCCAGATAGTATAGTTAAAGCAAAAGCCTTGCAAAGTTTAGGTGATGTATTACGGGGTATCGGTCAGTTAAAAGCATCTCAAGCAGCTTTAGAGTCTAGTTTGACAATAGCAGAAAATTTACAAGCATCAGAAGAAATTGCGATAATTTTAATTAGTTTGGGTAATACAGCGATACTTTTAGATAATTCTCAAAGGGCTAATTTATTATATGAACGAGCTGTTCAGATATCACCTGTGGCAGAAATTAAGATTCAGGCACTGCTTAATCAATTAAGCTTATCTATAGAACAAAAAAAATATTCTTTGGCAACAGAATTAGTTACAGATATTGATATTTTTTTGAATCAACTACCTATTTCTCAACCTAGTATTTATGCCAAAATTAATCTTGCTAAAAATTTAATTAGATTGAGGAAATCAGTATCACGAAAAGGTTTCAATAAACCCTTATATTCTCCATTAACAATTGCTGATTATCTAGTTGAAGCTCTTCAAGAAGCACAAAAATTAGGATACTCTAGAGCTGAATCTTATGCTTTAGGTAATTTAGGTAATTTATATGAAAATAATCAGCAATGGAAGGAGGCTCAAGAATTAACAGAAAAAGCTTTAAACTTGGCTCAAAGTATTAATGCCGCAGATATTGTTTATCAGTGGGAATGGCAATTAGGTCGGATTTTGACAGCTCAAGAAAATAAAAATGAAGCGATAATAGCTTATTCTCAAGCAGTAGAAAGTATCCGTGCTTTGCGAAGTGATATAGTTGCAGTTAATTCAGAATTAAAGTTCGATTTTCGAGACAGTGTAGAACCTGTTTATCGAGAATTTGTCGATTTACTTTTAGCACCGTCTGAGTCTGAACAAACAGATACTATTAGTCAAGAAAACTTAAGACAAGCACGACAAGTAATTGAAGCGTTACAGTTAGCTGAACTTGATAATTTCTTTCGGAATGCTTGTTTGGATACTCAACCTGTAGAAATCGATCAAGTAGATAAAAATGCAGCTATTTTATATACAATTGTTTTGGAAGAACGGTTGGCAGTAATTTTAGCGATACCAGAAAAACCTCTAATTTATTACAGTAATGATATATCAAAGGAAGAGGTAGACTCAACAGTTGCAACTTTGTTAAATGCTCTGACAAACCCTCAGCAGCGACTTTTTGTTGAGAACTATTGGGAACCTGCTCAAGAAATTTATAATTGGTTAATTAGTCCTATAGAAAAGCAATTAGAAGCTAGTCAGATTGAAACTTTAGTGTTTGTTTCAGAAGGAAATTTGCGGAATGTTCCTTTAGCTAGTCTGTATGATGGTGAACAATATTTAGCTGAAAAATATAGTATAGCGATCGCTCCAAGTCTGGAGTTAATAGATCCTCAACCCCTAGCACGGAAGAAACTGGAAATACTAAGCATGGGGATAACTGAAGGTCGTCAAGGTTTTCCACCTCTCCCGAATGTGAGACAAGAGTTAAAGGATATTCAAAGTGAAGCTACGAGCAAAATTTTACTAAATGAGGCATTTACAGAACAACAGGCAAATACGCAAGTTGCGAATACGACTTATCAAGTAATTCATATTGCAACTCATGGAGAGTTTAGTTCTAATGTTGAAGACACTTTTATTCTGACTTGGGATGAAAAGATAAATGTTGAGGAATTACGAACTATTGTCAAATCAGGTATTGAACAAGCGCGACCAGTAGAATTGTTAGTATTGAGTGCTTGTCGTACTGCTGCAGGAGATAACCGAGCAACATTAGGGTTGGCTGGAATTGCAGTGAGAGCGGGTGCAAGGAGTACCATTGCTAGTCTGTGGTATGTCAGTGATGAGGCAACTGCTGTATTGATGAAAAATTTATATCAGCAGTTGACGAACCCAGAAATGACAAAAGCAGAAGCTTTACGTCAAGCGCAAGAACAAATGTTAAAGGATGCGCAAATAGGAAATCTTCATCCTGAATTTGCGCATCCCTATTTTTGGTCAACTTTTATTCTAGTAGGTAACTGGTTGTAAAGAATTTAGGAAGCAAAATCAATTAGGGATTGATTCATTTCTGGAGCTACAATTGTTCCTACTTATAGAGAATAACCCGAAATATTTCCTTAATTCTAGCTCCGGCAATTTTGACCATATATGTTTTTATGGTATGTTAGTTTGGTATTTGATATAAGTCCCTGCTTAAATATAGTGGACACCGTGTCTCCTCTACTCACTAGACTTAAGTGCCTATGAAAAATTAGTTACCCAATTATTATTCCTAAATCACAGGGAATATATGCTTTCTAACTTGAAAGTATGTGTAATTAATTATGCATAACTACTTAATAGTGTATGAGTCATTGCAATACTTAGACTGTTCAATAAAAGGAAAGTAAAATGACAAATCAATATACAGAAATGACAAAATATTACAACTTGTTGGTAGAGTCTGGTTACTACGATTACCAAAACGTCGCATCCGTTGCCTGCTCAATTGTAGGCAAAGGTCGTAAAGTAATAGAATTAGGTGTCGGAACAGGGTTATTGGCAGAAAAGTATATTGAAATCGATACAGGATGTGAGTTTACAGGGGTCGATCTCAGTTCATCTATGCTTGAGATTGCCAAAAAACAGTTGGGTGACAAAACTAAATTGTTTGAAGCGGATGTTTTAAAAATGGACTTAAATACCCAGTTCGATGTGGCAATATCTAATGGAGGAGTCTGGGTATCTTATGATTGTGGCGATCGCTGGGAAGTAGGAAGTTTTATTCCTGGTGTTGAAGAAAATTTAAAAGGATTAGTAAATGTAGCGCACCACTTAAAAGAAGGAGGATTATTTTTGCTAAACGTACAAAAACCACATAACGACTTGAACAAAAAACTCTCGTCAGAAATTTTCTATTCCCAGTCAGTTAAGGAATTGGAAAATACGAAAGATTATTACATCATTCAGAAAAGCTATTTCTTTAAGAAAGATGAAGAAATTTTAGCTGAAGAACATCACAAAATTACCTTGTTTAAAAATGACTTTTATCCCAAGTTGTTCGACGAAGCAGGATTTGATTTCCAAGAAATTAGTTCCATTGAGAAAGGGGCTCGCTTTGCGATTTACAAAAAGCGATCGCCTTTCTGAAGACACAATTTAGAGTGTGAAAAGTCAATAGCTAAGAAGTAATACCAAATCCGGATAATCAGCGATCAAAAAACCTTTTCCCTTTGAACCAATATTCCCTTCTGCTTCCCCCCAACCCCACGAGTGGAAGGGGGGATTCCTTCTGCCTTCGTTCTTCCTAAGTGTAAGTATTCAACCGAACATGATATAATGCCAAACAAAAATATGATTAGACAAATAATTGAATCTGACTGGAGTTGTATTGCTGAAATTGAAAAGCAAGCTTATCCTTCCATTACAGAGTCTACTGGTGTCCGTAGGACGAATGCAGAGTCTATTGATGTCCTACGCGCGAAAAATATGCTTTCTCCTGAAACTTGCTTTGTATTTGAAGTTGATTCTATAGTTGTGGCTTTTTGTTTATCACACCCATATCCGGCAAACTCTCTTCCCAGGTTAAATAGCAAGATTGATGAAGTAATTCAAAGTTCAAATTTGTTGATTCATGATATGGCTGTTAAACAAAGTCATTCTGGACAGGGTATTGCCACCAAAATGTTTAACCATCTATTATCTGTTGCTATAAAACTTAATTATCGTTCTATGTCTCTCGTTGCAGTCCAAAATGCTTTTTCTTTCTGGGCTAAATTTGGTTTTGAGATTGTTGAAAACTTTTCTGTAGACTCATCCTATGACAAAACATCGGTATTAATGAAATTAGAAAATCTTGCTCAAAATTCTGAATTTGGTTGAGCATAAAGCCTGAAATAATTACCTAGTAGTAATTTCAGGCTATTTATTTTTACCATACATTCCGTGCTTCAGAATGTAGCACAAAATCTAGGAGTCAGGAGTCAGGAGAAAATCATACTGGTCAATAGCAGCCAAAAACCATTCGCCCCAACCAAGAAACCGGGTTACAATGATAAAATCTTTATCAAATAGGCATCTTAGCTTTCAGTAATTAACAATGAACAATTAATAATTAATAATTACCCCTTCTTGAAACGGATAGGATTGGCTAAAAGGAAATTTTTTCGATTTATCCCCTTGAAAGGGGAAGCTTTAAACCTTAATTGTTGAATGAATAATTAATTATTGACTATCAACTATTAATTATAGCAGTCGAAGCAAAGAGCGCGGACATTTCTAAATCCTGAAATCCTTTAACAACTTCCTGTTCCCTGTTCCCTGTTCCCTGTTCCCTAGCGCGTAGCGCTATAAATAATAAGGACTATAATTGATGAAAATAAATCTAGGTAGT
>JBFRWR010000654.1:0-2591 GCA_051439685.1 Trichodesmium sp. | reverse complement strand
GTATAGATTGATTGCTGAACGACCAAAGAAACCAGTAGGAGACGAATTAGATATTATTCTAGCTCAAGCTACTGGTCAAGTCACAACGGATGGGTCTCCTTCATCTTCTGAAGCTCCTACCACAACTTCTCCAAAACGCCAGGGATTTTTAGCTGAAATTCAGAGATTTTTCCGTGCTTTAAGTAGCTAAATTTTCCCCTATACTGAAGCTAGGTTTAAGACATTTTCACTGGAAATATTACCGAAAAATCAAGGTATCAAGGCTCTCCATTAATGGAGAAAAAAAATTCCTGTTAGCCAACCCTCTTCTTTATCAGAAGAGGTAATTAGGGTTTGCTGAAAAAATCAGAGTGTGGGGAGTGTGGGGAGACAGAGAAGATCAAAGAAATAATTGTTCCTCGATTTTTCTACCATTGGTCTGCCTAAAATCCTGACTTTTTGGTAGTTTTAGCAAGAATTGTTGTACTTTTTCTGGATGAAAAAAGACTATAACCTTTACAGATAAAGACTTTTAGATTTAATCAGCAGAGCAATAAATATACAACGTTTTCCCTTGTTATGAGGTACAAAAATTTAGAGTTGAGGGAACAAGGAACAGGGAACAGGGAACAGAAAAGAAGAAAAACAACTTTACCTCATAACTTCGGAAACTGCTGTAATTAATCATACAGCAGATTTCGGGCAAATGAGGTATAAGGTAAATGGTAAAAATATTGTATTGTTGGCATCTTGCCCGCTTCGGGGTATACTTCATAAAGCGCTGAAACAACTGTAAAACTTTTCACGGTAGTTTCAGGATATCTATGCAACAAAGCTAATCCTATTAATCAATAAAATATTACTAGGAGAAGTAGTTGAAATTGCTGATTTTTCTCTACTATTATCTGAGCATTTTAATAACTAGAAAAAATTTCTCGTTCTGTCAATTGCTGCATAAAATATTCTTCAAGGCTCACTCTTTCTATATTCATAGTTATCAATGTAGCTTTCATTAATCCCAAACTAACTAAAAATTCTTGAGGGTCTCCCTGCAAATGACCTTGCCAAAAATTATTCTCAAATTCTAAATCTGGTATCCATTGTTTAAGTATCTGCATCTTACCATTTTTACCCTTAACATAATAAGTTTCATTTGTGCCTAATATTTCATCCAAAGTACCAATAGAAATTAATTCTCCCTCGCTTAAAATAGCTATACGATCACAGATTTTTTCAACATCAGATAAAACATGACTATTAAAAAAAATAGTCTTCCCTTGTTTTTTGAGTGAGACAATAATTTCTCTGATTTGATAACGCCCCATTGGATCTAAACCAGACATTGGTTCATCTAAAAACACTAATTCCGGGTCATTAATCAAAGCTTGCGCCATGCCGATTCTTTGCAACATTCCTTTAGAATATTGACGTAGTTGCTTTCTAATAGCTGTTGATTTAGATAAACCTACTAAATCAAGTAACTCTGGAATTCTTTGTTTTTGTATTGATGTTGGTATTTGAAATAATCCTGCTACAAACTCCAGAAATTCCCATCCAGTTAAGTAATCATAAAAATAAGGATTTTCTGGCAAATAACCAATTTTTTGTTTAACTTGGCGATCGCCTATAGGTTGCCCTAACAACATTCCAGCTCCAGATGTAGGGCGAACAATTCCTAATAAAGTTTTAAGTAGGGTAGTTTTACCAGCACCATTCTGTCCCAAAAGTCCAAAAGTTTCCCCTTGATAAACTGTCAAATTAAAGTTTTTCAGAGACTGTATTTTTTGATTCATCCAAAAGCCAGTGCGGTATGATTTACCTAAATTAATAGTTTCTATGACTGGCAATTTTTCTGGTGTTTTCTCTTCAATGGGAAAATTGACAGTAGATTCCATAAAAATTCACTTTATATATTTAATGTCTTATTTTTTAGCATAAATTGAATTAGCACTTATAAGGGTTCAGGAGACCGAAAAATTATGAAAAATGACTGCCAGAATCATAAAACCCAGATGGGTGTGAGACTTGTAACTTGTTAAATATATCCCAAATGGGTTCTATAGAGTCTAATGAAGACTGCTGTAGAGTTGGTAAACTTTTCCACAAAAAAAAGCCCTCCAAAAGGAGAGCTTTTTTAATTAACCAATCTATGAAAAATTAACCCTTGATAGCAGGAGCTTCAGCAGCAGCTAAATCTAGAGGGAAGTTGTGAGCATTACGCTCGTGCATTACTTCCATACCTAAGTTAGCGCGGTTGATAATATCTGCCCAAGTATTTACCACACGACCACTAGAATCGATGATGGACTGGTTGAAGTTGAATCCGTTGAGGTTGAATGCCATGGTGGAAATACCCATTGCAGTGAACCAGATTCCGTTTACGGGCCAGGCACCTGAGAAGAATTGCAAGGAACGTGAGTTGCTGAAGGATGAGTATTGGAAGATTAGACGTCCAAAATATCCGTGTGCTGCCACGATGTTGTAAGTTTCTTCTTCTTGACCGAATTTGTAACCGTAGTTTTGAGATTCAGTTTCTGTTGTTTCACGAACTAAGGAAGAAGTTACTAGGCTTCCGTGCATTGCGCTGAATAAGGAACCACCGAATACACCTG
>JBFRWR010000653.1:0-3326 GCA_051439685.1 Trichodesmium sp. | reverse complement strand
ATTTTCTCAACTGGATGGCAGGAGAATATTCTTTGTCTTTGTTGCCTATTCCTAGAGAGAAAGAGCAGTTACAAAAATTTGCTGCGGGGTTTGTGTTTATGGTTAAAGCAAGCGATCGCCGTGCTGCGGAGGAGTCTTTGAAAAAGTTGGATGAAGCAATGAAGAATAAAGATTTTCAGGTGGGTGAAGCTGTTGCTAGTGGTGAAAAAGTGGTTAAGTGGACTTCTCCTTTTGGTGGTTTTACTGTAGTTCGTGGTTGGTTGAATGGTAATGTGGCATTTTTCACATTAGGAGGTTCTGTGGAAAATCAAATATTACCTGCGCCAACAAGTTCTATGGCAGAAAATGTGGTCTTGCAAAAGATTTTACCAGAAGAGTCAGAGTCTTTTAATGGTAATTTTTTCATTGATATTAATCGCACTTTCAATCCTGAAAATCTTTCTATTCCCCAGTTACCTGCAAATCAAAAAGTTTGGGTAGATGGTATGGAGTCTATTGGCGTGACATCTATTGTTAGTAATAATCGTACAACTAATTATGATGTGTTTGTGAAATTGAAAAAACAGGAGTTATAGATAGTATAGTGCTACGCGCAAGCTAGAAGTCAGAAGTTGTAACAACGTGCGCCCTAAATGGGTAGCACTATAACTGCTAATTTTTAATTGGTAAAAAATAGCCAAAAATAAATTATGTCAAATTCCCTTAATTATGATTAAAATTTATCCCAATATTCATAAGTTTTTCCCTGGGTTAAAAAGACTAAAAGTTATCATGCTATTATTAGTCTTTTTTCTAATTCCGACATCGGTTGTAGCTCAAGAAAAAAATCGGATGCAATTACAAATTGAGTTCGATATAAATAGCAAAGGAAAGCCGACTAATTTGGAAGTTATTGAAAGTAGTGGCAACAAAAAATTCGATAAGGCAACTTTAAAAGCAATAGAAAAAATGCGCTTTGAGCGATCTGATGATACTCGAAAAGGAATCTCTGCTGACATAAATATTGAATTAGATGGATTAAATTCTTACGTTTATCCGCCAGAGATGTTTAAAGAAGTCGTCAATAGTTGTAACGAACAGCAAAAGGAGTTTTGTCTTTGTTTGATCGAACAAGCTGAAAAACAATATCCTTTGGAAACTTTTTTACAAGTTTCTTTGGAGATATCTGAACGTAATCTTTCTCCTCAGGGCAAAGAAATTTTTCAAGACCTTTTATCTTCTTGTATCAAAAAATTTCCCATAGAAGAATTTTTACAATGAAATAGCTGATTTGGAGTATTGATAACTGATAACTGATGACTAATGACTAAACCTCGCCCTGGATATACTCTACCTGTATTTGCTTGTGCTGCTGCTGTTGCTGCTCTCCGTTGGGTACGTCAAAATATCTCGTCTTTGTCTACCGTATCAATTAATTTACTAGAACCAGCAGAAATTGTCGATATCCCTATCGAACAAGTAGCTTTACTAAAAAATAATACTGCTTTAGCTATTACTCGTTCCGATCCCGGTAATAATCTTGACATAACTCGCAATACTCCCATTTGGTCTCTAGTAGAATTAGCCACAATTTCTCCTACCAACCCTTCAGAACAAATTGTGATTTTGGGTGGTGCAGGAATTGGACAGAATATTCATTCTGGGGAAGCAGCTATCTATAGTTATGCGCGACGACTGCTGCAAGAAAATCTTCAACCTTTGCTCGACCAAAATGAACAAATCAAAGTCACTATTATTTTACCAGAAGGTCGTCAATTAGCAACTCGAACTTCTAATTCTGCTTTTGGTATAGTTAAAGGTCTTTCTCTTTTAGGTACTACAGGAATATCTCAACCTTTGAGTGTCCCTGGACAACTTGAAGCTTATCAAGAGGAATTACAACAGAAGGCAAAACAGTTTAATAGTTTGGTTTTTTGTGTAGGGGAAAATGGTTTGGAGTTGGCTAGACAGAAGGGTGTACCCCCACAACAGACAGTCAAAACAGCTAACTGGTTAGGCCCAATGTTAGTTGCTGCTGCTATTGCTGGAGTTAAATCTATTCTATTGTTAGGTTATCATGGCAAATTAATTAAGTTGGCTGGGGGAATTTTTCATACTCACCACCATCTAGCTGACGGACGATTAGAAATTCTGACTGCTCACTGTGCCAATATAGGTTTGCCCACTTCTGTCCTACAAGAAATTTTTGCCTGTACTACTGCTGAAAATGCTTTGAAACTGCTGCGAAACTTAGATAAAGAGAATCAAAATGATTGGGTGAGTAGGGTGTATGGGGCGATCACCTCGAAAATTGACCAACGTTGCCAAGCTTATATTTTTAATCATAGCCAAAAACAGGTCCAAGTAGGTTCGATGTTATTTGACCGCGATCGGCAAATTTTCTGTAAAACTGAAATTGCTGATACAGTTTTTTCTGAAATTTGTTATTCTATAAAGAATACCTTGTAGCTCAAGTTAGGGTATTTGATGAGGAATTAATAATATTCTATGGAGATGGGAAACAATATGAACAATTGTTTTGGTGATTTCTTAGCTGGAATTGTTACCTATGTAATAGATTATAATTCTCTGGTTAAAATATCAAAACATTTTTAAAATAGCCCAAGTTTGCTAATAACTCAGTTAATAAACTGATCCCCATTATTAATTCACTCAAAATAAACTTGTTCTAGCATTTCTCAGGTTAGGTGTAGCCCTGCTGGCGATCCCCCTAAATCCTCCTTTTTAAGGGGGACTTTCAAGACTCCCCTTTTTTTAAGGGAGGGGGGGTCTAAAAATATACCTCATAGATTAAAGAACTGCTATATATGCAGAGAAGTTCAGGCTGACAACTTAGAACTCAGAAAAATTAATCTAATTAATCTTACCAGCCTACTATATTAACATATTAACCGTGACTCTAACAACACAGAAACAAAAAACTTCAGATTCTGCTAATAAGTTTAACCGTCAAATGATTGTGATTCTGGACTTTGGTTCTCAATATTCAGAACTAATTGCCCGCCGAATTCGGGAAACTCAAGTATATTCAGAGGTTATTTCCTACCGTACAACTGCTGAAAAATTGGCAGCTCTAAATCCCAAGGGAATCATTTTTTCTGGGGGACCTAATTCTGTTTACGATGAAGGGGCGCCTCATTGCGATCCCGAAATTTGGAATTTGGGAATACCCATTTTGGGTGTCTGCTATGGTATGCAATTAATGGTACAACAACTTGGCGGAGAAGTCAAACGCGCTCAATTAGCCGAATATGGTAAAGCATCTCTATCAATAGACGATCCTACAGATTTGCTGACGAATGTAGAAGAAGGTACAACTATGTGGA
>JBFRWR010000652.1:0-7617 GCA_051439685.1 Trichodesmium sp. | reverse complement strand
AATAGACATCTCCGATAATTAAAAATAAAATCAATTATCGTGAATAAATTATTAATTCTTGCCCCCTACTCCCTACTCCCTACTCCCTACTCCCTACTCCCTCTTTTCCAGAGATGTCTAATACCTATAGTTAGGATATTGTTGTAATTTCTGGCGAGCTGTAATTGCACTTACAAAGTCAGGCTTAATTTCTATGGCTTTGTCATAAGCTGCGATCGCTTCTTCATATCTTTCCATTTCTCCTAATACCCAACCTAAGTTAGCCCAACCTATGGGATCATTAGGGTTAAGTTCAACTGCTTTATTGATAGACGCTACCGCTTCATCATAACGCTCTAATTTTGTAAGAGCAACTCCCCGACTACCCCAGAACTGAAAATTATTGGGATTAATTTTAATTGCTTGGTCAAAAATTTCTATGGCCTGTTTATTTTTGTCTAATCGCATTAAGGCCAATCCTTGACCTTGCCAAGCTGGGGCAAAACTAGGGTCAATATCTATTGCTTTTTGATAAGAGGCGATCGCTTCTTCATATTTTTGTAGTCCATCAGCAAGAAAGCTACCTTGATTATGCCAAGCGATATGATATTTGGGTCTACTTTCTGTAGCTTTTTGATAAGCATCTAAAGCTTCCTCAAAACGTTGTAGAAAAAATAGAGTGTTGCCTTTACCTATCCAAGCACGATAAAAGTCTGGCTTTAATTCTAAAGCTTGTTGATAAGAATTTAATGCTTCTTGATGCTTTTGTAGTTTACCTAATATTCTACCTCGATCAACCATTGCTGCCACATCTGCTGGATTATCTTTAATTTGTTGTTCTAATAAAATGATGGCTTCTGCAAAAGCTTGGCGACCATCATAATTACGTTCTAAATACTCTAAAGCTATGCCTTTATTTTCCCAAGATTCAGGTTGCATTGGCGCGACAGAAATAGCTTGATTAAAAGCTTTTAGTGCTTCCTCAAACTTACCGATACTTATTAATGCTATGCCTTTACCATTCCAAGCCTTGAAATTTTTGGAAGAGATATTAATTGCTTTTTCATAAGCTTTTAAAGAGTCTTGATAACGCTCTAATTTATTTAAAGCCAAGCCTCTACCATTCCAAGCTAAATCAAAATCTTGCTGATTTTCTATTGCTTTATTGTAGCTAACTAAAGCTGCTTGATAACGCTGTAGTTCTAACAAAGCATCACCTTGATTTTTTAGAGCTTTCGGGTCATTTGGTTTAATTTTTATTGCTTCTACACATACATTTTCTGCTGCCTCTGGTTGCTCTGCTTCAATCAAATTATTACATTGATTAAGCAAATAAATAAATTTAACTTTTGACCAGAATAATATTCCTAAAATTGTCACTGTAACTCCCATAAAAATCAGAGAGAAAGGCAATAAGCGAAAAGATTTTTGCTTCTGATTAGATTGGCTAGAAGTTAAATTCTTGCTTGGTAATGATTCTTTGGGATTTACTGTATCCTGTTGTTTAATATTGTCATTTTCTATTGGATTTGGTGGCTGAAAATTTTGAACAGATGACTCTAAATTAGGCGGATTTTCAGGTACAATTTCTGGATAATTAGTTTGTGATTCTGCCACAAATATTGGAGCTTCTGGTACTGGTGAAATTTCTCTGTGGGAGCCAATATTCCAAAGATCATTAAGCACTTCACTAGCACTATTATAACGAGCGCGAAAATATGAACTTACCATTTTATTAAGAATAGCAGCAAATTCATTACTTACCTGAGCATAATTCCGCCATCCTAATTCTCCAGTAGTTCTATCTTTACCTATTTCAGCCGGAAATAAACCTGTTAAAGCATGAATAACTGTCATGCCTAAAGCATACAAATCATTACTAGAATTAGGATTTCTTGTATACTGTTCTTTTGGCATATAACCATGAGTACCAACAAAACGAGTAATAATTAATTGCCCTTGTTCATTTAATTTTAAAGAAGAAAGTTGTTTGAGAGAACCAAAATCAATTAATATAATTTTGCCATCAGATTTCCGCCTCATTAAGTTAGAAGGTTTAATATCTAAATGGAGTACCTGACGATGCACAAAACTGAGAATTTGTAAGACATCTTCTAATAAATTTCTCGCCTCAGCTTCGGTAAATTTACCTCGATCTATTTCGTAGTTTAAACTATGACCTTCTATATATTCTTGAACTAAATAAAAGTCTTGATTATCCTCAAACTCATCTAACACTGTAGAAATTTGATTATGTCTGCCTTGGTTATAAATAATTTGTGCTTCTTCTTCAAATAATTTTTTAACTTCTCGCAGTAGTAAGGGATTTTTTGAACTTGGCTTAATCTGTTTAATAACACATAGATAATTTTCAACTTTTTGTTGGTCTTGAGCTAAATAAGTTTGACCATAGTCTCCTTCTCCTAACAAACGAATAATTTTGTAGCGTTTATTTAGAATAGTTCCTATTCTTTGTAAATTTTGTATATTTCTAAATAACTCTTCTAGATCATTCAAAACTTCTGTGGCAGACTGATAACGTTCTTCATAGTCGTGACACACCATTTTATCTAAAATATTTGCTAACTCATCTGTTACTACTGTCAATTCCCGCCACAAAATTTGATTAGTTTTAGTATTCCGTAATAAGTCTATTGGGGAAATACCTGTTAGAGCTTGAATAGCTGTTATTCCTAAAGCATAAATATCGCTATTTATTTTGGGTTTTCCGCCTAAATTTTCCACTGACATATAACCAGGTGTTCCTACAACTGAACCTCGTATTTCTCCATCAGCGGAAACCACTAAAGTTTCGATTTCTTTAATTGCTCCAAAATCACTAATTACTATTTTATTATCTGATTTACGTCTGATTAAATTTGAGGGTTTAATATCAAGATGAATTATATCTTGGCGATGAATATATTCTAATCCTTCTAAGACATCATATAGCAACAAAATTACCTGACTTTCTGGTAATTGTTTACAGTCAGTAATTTCTGTAGTTAAATCATGGCCTTCGATCAATTCATAGACTAAATAAAATTTTTGGTCTTCTTCAAAGTAGTCCAAAAGTTGGGGAATTTGATGATAATTACCTAATTTTTGTAAAGCACGAACTTCTTGTTCAAATCGACATCGTGCTGCTGCTAAAATAGAATTGTTGTAGGTATTAGGTTGAAATTGTTTAATTATACACAAAGAATTACTAACTGCCTGCTGATTTTTCGCTAAATAAGTTTTACCAAAGGCTCCTTTTTTTAAGTCTTGAATAATACTATATGTTTGTTTGAGTACCTGAACTTGCTCCATTATTTTTTCATTTAATAGTAAAAGCTACTCTTCCAAGTTTAATACTTATTTTTGAGAAACTAGGGAATAGGGAATAGAGAACAGGGAATGTTGCTGAATGGTAATGATTTTTAGATTAAGTATCAGCGTCAAACATAAGTTTTTCAATTTTACCTTCAGCTAGTTACCATTACATTTCAGCAACGCCAAATTCTGACTCCTAACTCCTAACTCCTAACTCCTAACTCCTGTCTCCTGTCTCCTGTCTCCTGTCTCCTAATCCTCACTTTTGCTCATATTCCAAATGGGTTCTATATTATGACCCCTTGAAAATTTCTAGAAAAGTTTATAGCAATAGTCAGCTATCAGCTTTGAATTATTAATTTATTATTATACAAAATCAGGAATTAGTCTCTAAAGAGAATTAAAAGTTATGTTTGCGCAGTATTCCCCAGGAAATTAAATTCGTCAATCAGATCACCTTAGAGTTGCTTAATTCTTGGCAAAAGCTAAATGCTTACTAATTGAGTGAAAGCTTTTTCTCAAAATTAACCTTATTTATTCTCAGTAAATTTTCCGATTAAACTATTCGATAAAATGTAAATTTATAACACCCTTTCCATGAGTTACTATTTACTGAAAAATTAAGCTATAAAGCCTCTTTATTAATGGAGAAAAAATAAAAAAAATCCTTTTTCCTAATCCTCTTTTTGATGAGAATAGGTAATTCTAAATTCTAAATTCTACATTCTAAATTCTTATTTTGACATTTAGCCAGCTCAAACCATTCCGGACACGATTGAGAAAAACAGGATATATTAATAATAGTAACAAATTAGACAAAAATATTGACAAATTAGAGCTAATTTGATATAGGAATTTAGAGGAAAAAAGCAAATGGAATTAGACATCAAGAATAATAGCAGAGAAATATTAGAAGAACTTATAGAATTAAGAATTACTGAATATTTTCAACGGTCTGAAGGTGAATGGCATTCTGAAAGACGATACTATACTTTACCTGAAGGGAATACTCAAGAAATTGTCAGTAATTTAACAATCAAATTCTTGGAGCAAGGAAGTCCAGAACTTATCGAATTAGCAAAACTCCACGAGTTAAATAATCCTGAAATAGCAATGATTTGTGGTTCTCAGGTGAGTTGGGTTAGCCAAGATTCTATACTAGGAAAGAAACAGTCTGAAGGCTCAACAATATTTGGGGTAAAAGGTTCTATTATGTATCGCGATCGCGGTTTTGCCACAAGTAAACCAGTTACTGCCGAATATCGTCTAGCTGATCCTTATACTTTATGTTTTAAAACAGAGTATAATGGGTCTACATTTGAAGAAGAAATTAAACAAATAGGCCATAAATATCGGACGCGACAAACTATTATTTCGCGAGCTGGAGAACAAAAAATGATTGGTCAATATTTAGAAAAACGTATATTAAAATAATCATAAAAAGTGAAGCGACGGAATTTTTTGATTGGGGCAACAGCAATAAGTTTGGCTGAACTTTTATCAGGGTGTCAGACACAAGCAGATTTAGAAATTAAGCTTTTAAAAAATACTATTCCTGGTCAAATGGTTTCAAAGTTTAGGGGAGAATTAACATCTCCCTCTAAATTAAGTTTTCAACCCCAAGAAAGTTTAACAGAATTATTTTCTCTGCTGCAAAGTTGGCAGAGAAAACTTTTGCTAGAAAAACAAAATTCATCTACAGAAAAAAGCCAAAATATCAATATTGCTAATCTAGTTACTTTAGGAGATTATTGGTTAGCAAATGCAATTAAGCAAGAGTTAATTCAACCTCTTAATTCTACAGCTTTACAAAATTGGAATAAGTTACCGAATAAATGGCAAGAATTAGTCAAAAGAAATGATCAAGGTTATGTTTATCAACAGGGAGAAATTTGGGCAGCACCTTATCAATGGGGTACAACTTTAATTGCTTATCGAGTCGATAAATTTAAAACTTTAGGATGGGAACCTACTGATTGGAGCGATCTTTGGCGACCAGAATTAACAGGTAATATTTCTTTGCTCAATCAAGCTAGAGAAGTGATTGGTTTAACTCTAAAAAAATTAGGAAAATCTTATAATACTGAAAATATTAATCAAGTTGAAAATTTAAAATCAGAACTAATTAAACTCAATCAACAAACTAAATTTTACAGTTCTGAAAATTATTTACAATCATTAGTTTTGGGAGATACTTGGTTAGCTGTTGGTTGGTCTAATGATATTTTGCCATTGGTGAAAAAACGGAAAGAAATTAGTGCGATAGTTCCTCAGTCAGGAACAGCTTTATGGGCTAATTTATGGGTTAAACCTGATGCTACTTCTAAGACAGATTTAACAGAAAAATGGATTGATTTTTGTTGGCAACCCCAGATAGCAGAACAAATGTCACTATTAACCCAGGCTACTTCTCCAATTCTACCAAATATTAACCCAAATCAATTAACTTCAGAAATCAAAAATAACCCTTTATTATTACCTCCGAAGGAAGTTTTAGACAACAGTGATTTTCTCTATCCACTGACAGATAAAACAATTGAACAATATCGGCAATTATGGCAAGAAATTCGTCAACCTGTTGAGATTTAAAAATTTAACTTCCCTGGCGGGAAGCCCCGCGCTCTCCATCCCCCCTAACCCCCCTTTGAAAGGGGGGAGGGGAGCGTCGTATGGGAAAGCCAGGGCCAAGATTCGGATACCTCCACAAGCTAAGCGTTCATAAGCCGCAAGACATGCTAGGTACATTTTGTTATTGTAAGCGTCATCACAGGGGGAGGACATCACCTCTGTTAAAACAGCGGTCAGTTTTTGCTGACTGAAGAATCCCGCTTTGTCGCGTAAGCGCAACGTCGGGAGTATGTCAAGTACCTCAGCAAATATTATTCCTCTAAAAATAAGAATTTAGATATATAGCATTTCCCAAGAAGCGTGAGGTACAGATATTGATAATTAAATTTTATCAGTGCGATTTTTCGGGAACCGTGCATCTTGCTCGCGTAGGTGTACCTCACGCTTAGTGAAATCTGCTATAGCAATCCTAAATCGTTTGTCAGATTTTATCGTCGGAGTTTAGTTTTTAAACCCAAGCAAAGAAGGGATTTGGAGAACAAACTTCTACAGTTTTTTTATCAAATCATTTAGGATGACTATATTTTTTATTGCCTGCTACTGGATTGTTTCAGCTAATTTTTTGCATTAGGGCGGGTTTATCTAAATCTTAGATAAACATCAAAATTCTAGCTAAAACCCGCCCCTACTATTGCACCATTTAAGATGAAACAGTCCACTACAATTATTAATTGTTAATTGTTAATTATTTTATAGTAGGAAATATAAAATTTTTAGGTAGATTAAATAAACTTCTACCGAATCTAGATTCAATTTCTACATTACAGTCTAATGGAGCAGTTTCAAAATCACAAAAATATGCAGCAAGTGGCTTTTTTTGCAGAGGTTGACAAATTTGTAAATTATAACCATATTGTCTAGCTACAGTGCCAAAATGATTGATAAATTTGTAACGATCCATATACTCTTGATTTTGCCAATTTAATTGATTTACTACTAAAATTACCCAAGTATTATCGGGGTTAACAAACCAAGTCTCCAGAAGTTCAGCTCCAAAGAAATCTTTAGTTAACCAGAGACTAGGAATGCTCGGTTCAGTTTGGGATAAAGGAGGTTTAGGTAGTTCGGAAATTTCACTTCTAGGACAAGTAGGAAAAATAACTTCAGGTATAGTAACTTCAGGTGTAGCAGTTGCAGGAAAAAGGAAGAAGAACGAAGGAAGAAGAAAGAAGGGAAAAGATACTAATAATTTTAGATTAAACATATTTATTAAGTAAGAATAACGAATAGCTGCTCGCTGAATGCTTACTAATTATTAATTCTTTTGATAACGCATTCCTGGTAATTGAGTCACTAATCCTAATAATTCTAATTGTAGGAGAGAGCTAGAAACTTCCCCTGATGATAAACCTGTTTTTTGAATGATTAAATCTAAGAGAATAGGTTCACTAGAAAGATGTTGAAAAATCTCAGCTAACAGAGGTTCTAAATCTGGCATAGAAGTCTCTTTTTTATCCTCAAATAAAGATAACTGTTCCGCAGATTCTCCCACATCAATATCTAAAGGTGGCATTGCTCCCAACATTTCTAATAATCTATCCATAGTAATCGGAATTACTTCCGCACCCTTATTAATTAACTGTAAACAACCATGAGATTTTTCGTCATCTAAACGAGCAGGTAAAACATACACATCTCGACCAAATTCATTTGCTATATCTGCTGTAATTAAAGCACCAGATTTTTTCGGAGCTT
>JBFRWR010000651.1:0-7160 GCA_051439685.1 Trichodesmium sp. | reverse complement strand
TCAGGAGACACGGTGAGGAGGAGAAAGACAGGATTTGAATACCATGATTTTTTCAATTCGTATTCAATATAAAATTTGTCTTAACACGAAGTAATCAGTACGATAACTGTATAACCGGATTTTATATTATCCATTAATGAACAGGATGGTCGTCAAAAAATTTTTGATGCTTTGTCTACTTTAATTTTTTGCTGCAAAAGTTATTGTAGTTGATGTTGCACAACTTTGAATTTTTGCTAGTTCTAGCTATTTATATCTTGAAGCTAAGAATAAAAATTCTACTTCGTTATGATCAAGATTAAGCAAGGAAAATACAAATAT
Organism: Trichodesmium sp.; assembly: GCA_051439685.1. Taxonomy (GTDB): domain Bacteria; phylum Cyanobacteriota; class Cyanobacteriia; order Cyanobacteriales; family Microcoleaceae; genus Trichodesmium. The sequence continues at coordinate 6,839 of JBFRWR010000651.1, read as the reverse complement.
AATCAGCTAGTATGATACCTTATTGTTTTCACCCCCTAGGTATGATAGTCCTGATAATTTATTAGACTTTAATCAAAATTTAGTAGTTAAGATTGGGCAATAATAATTAACTCTATCATGTCGATAGCAATCAGGAATCAGATGTGAGAATTGAGATATTCCTGAAAAGGATAGAATATAGCATTGATCATACTTATAAAATACATACATTTTTTTCTTCTTTTCTGTTCCCAGTTAAGCGTTCCCTGTTCCCTAAAAATTTCCAATATCTCACACTTAAAATCATATTTCTATAGTTTAATACTGATAAATAGGCGTTGCTGAATCAAGGTATGAATCTTTGCAGCAAAGGTAAATTCTATCTTTATATTTCTCTTTGTCTAAAGGAAAAATTCATCCCGCAAATATACAACGCCGATAAATAAGTTGGCAGATATTCAAGAATTTAAAAATTTCTTGCTCTTGAATTTTATCCTAATTAACCAACTAAAAAATTCTTTGAATTACTAAATAAAATTATTGCAAATAGCAGTATTTTGGGAAAATGCTATATAATTTCTTTCCCTGGCGAAGAACAGTTATCTTTTTATCTTTATTATTCCCAGTTTGCTGTTACCTACTATCTATAAAAAGTAGATAGCAATGCTAAATTTTTTATAACAAGTTTGATAATAGCTAAAAAGCTTGAAAACTATGATTCCTGAATCGTGACTCCTGTAGAGACGAATCGCAATTCGCCCCTACTCCCATAAATACTGCAACAGATTAGAAGATTGCTATATATCTTTAAGTTGTCATATTTTATTGTAGGGGTTTGGTCTCCTTTCCCCAAAAAAAACATGGTATTTATAAACCAAACCCCTAAAGTTTTTTCGACAAATACTGTACAGATTAGTAAGTGATTATGCAAACCCTAATTACACATTAATGCTCATACCAAATCAACTACAGATTTTATGATATAGCACTTCCCATACTTGTGAGGTACAAAGTTTTTTAACTTTAGGAGTCAGGAGACAGGAGTTAAATATAAGATGTATTAGGTGTACCTTATGACTATGGGAAATGCTATACATTTCTAATATTCTCCATCAATTATTAGGTAGTCCTGCATAGTAATGGTGATAATATATTTTTTTTTCCACACTCCCCACACTCCCCACACTCTCCACACTCCCCTCACAATTCCTATAGCATTACTATACATCACCATCAATTATCAATTATTTCTCCCTATTCCCTATTCCCTCTCTCAACTAGGAAATTTGTTTTCGATTACTACTTACAGCAGATTCGGTACTGACAAGGTACAACTAACACTCAGAAATATTTTTTTCTATTACCTATTACCTGTTCCCTGTTCCCTGTTCCCTTTTCCCTCAAACATAAATATAAGTACCTTATAGAACCCAAATGGGATCTATAAAATTAGCTGGAGAGATGGGGGGATGGGGAGATGATGAAGCAAGGGGCTATGCGTTATACTTTTTTCCCTATTCTATTTCACCGAAATTCTGACTCCTGACTCCGCACCTCCTGTCTCCTGTCTCCTGTCTCCTGTCTCCTAATCCTCACTTTTGCAAAGATACTGTTAGGGGTTCTATAACAGAGGAAAGTCCTGTATGTAATTAATGATGTTGAGTATGTTGTTCAAGTAGCTGTTTAGCACGAGGTTTATAAATCAGATAAAATAGTGTTTCTAAATAACGCAGCATATCCTCACGATTATCCTGAGAAGAATAACTCCAGAAACCATAAACTCGCGCCAAAGTAAGTAACCTTTTCGTGTTAATTTCCCAGGTATAAGTGCTATAAGTTCTGTCAATACCTAAGTTAGAAATTTCATACCAATAACCATTACCATCATGGTTACATCTGATAATAAAATTCAACAGCTTGGAAACAGTTTCTTCATAATTAGTAGGGTTAATATAAAAGCCATTAATTTTGTCTTGAATAATTTCTTGGGGACCGCCAAACATCGTACCAAAAGTTGGTAAACCAGAAATCATTGCTTCTAATACTGTTAACCCAAAAGCTTCAAACAAAGCTGGTTGTATAAAAATACCGTTACGATCTGCAATTACTCGATAAGCTTCTCCAGAATCTCTTTTATTAAAACGAACACCAACTACACGAATTTTGTTATGTAATTGATATTGCTCAACTATGCTATAAAATTTTCTAATTTCATCAGCTTCTTCTGCATCATTCGCATCTTCAACTAACAACTTACCAGTCAATAAAATTAGATTACAATGCTCTTGTAATTCTTGACTTTGAGCATAACATTCTGTCCAACCAGTCAGATTTTTAATCCTATCAAAACGACCTATAGAAAGCAAAGGTCGTTTATTTGGATCTTCTAGTTTACCAAATACTTGACTCGAATCTTCTAAGGTAAAAATTAATTCTTCTAAACGTTCTCGATCGCTTTCTAGTCGATCTTGTGTTCTTGTATAGGGAAAATAAATATCTTCATTGACTCCAGGAGAGACTACATTAAACTTAGGACTAAATAATTCTATGCCATTAACTACATGATATAAATCTGGCATAGTAAATACTTTATGAGATTCATACTGTCCTACACTTTCTGTTGTACCGACAATTTCTTGATAAGTGTTACTAACAATAAAATTAGCAGCATTCATGGCAATTAAATCTGCCGTAAATTGAAGGGAGAAATGATAATTTTCTTCCATTTCTTGCCAGTAAAGATTACTAAATAGATATTTAGATTTTTCTAAAGCATGGGCAATATGACAATGATTAACTTTTAGTCTTCTGGCTAATAAAAATGCAACTAAACTACCATCAGTATAGTTACCAATAATTAAGTCTGGTTTGCCTTGAAATTCTGCTAATAGTTCTTTTTCTGAATCAATAGCATAGGTTTCTAAGTACGGCCAAATATCAAATTTTGATATCCAATTTTGAGTCATATCGGAGTTAAAATCTCGGAACGGAACTCGCAAAATCCAAGCATTTTTAGTGCCGTTAATTTTTTCTAAACGTTCATTACAACGAGTACCTTCACTATTAGGAATTAAACGAGTCAGAATAATAACTTTAGGATGTACTCCTATTACATCTAAACCTGCAAGTTTTAAATCCTCTTGCAATTTCTTTTCTAAACTTCTTGCTTGATCGATAATATAAACAACTTGCCCTCCTGTATCTGGTCTTCCTAATACTCCTTCTTGACTCAACCAACCTTGCACTGAAATTAAGGTAATTCGGAAAATCATCGGAATCCGATCTAGGAATTTTTCTAATACTAAATCGTTAGGAGAATCTATCAGTTCATCTAATATTTCTAGAGTCTCTTTTACTCTTCCTGCTGTATTACCCCAGCCTGGTTCAAAACCTAATTCCTGCAAGTCAAAACGGAATTTTTGTGATGGTTGAATAGCAGGTAAATTACTTACTAATTCCAGAGCTTGTTTGATTTTATCTGACAGTTCTTGTTGATTTTTAATTCTTTCATTAATTAACAGTTTTATACCATTATAAGAATGTACATTTAAAAAATTGAAGAGAGCCGAAAGCCATTGATTAGGGTCTTGAAATAATTTGCTCGACAAATACCGATTCAGAAATTTTACCCCGTTTCCAATGTTTTTTTGGTCGCGAATTTTTGGAGTATAATCATAAAAAGGTCCGAGGTCTATTTCTAGTAAATTTCCTTCATTTGGATGATAATGATTAACAAAGCGATCGCACACATCTAAATAATTTTGTACGGTCATCTTTTCTACTGTTAAATCTTCAGATATCCGAAAAATTTCTTGATAGGCAACTTTCGGACGAACAACTATACAAAAACTCTCATTTTCAAGAATTATTTCTTGAGTATAAGAAATTAATCTACCTAGAGGAGAATTATGATAAAGTTCATGGGCATTTTCTTTATCCCAACAATATTGCCCCCACGCAAACAGGATATCATTTCTTAGCAAATACTTTTTCTCTGAATTGCGTAATTCACTCATCATCGAGAGTAAATCTGTTTTTACTTCACTGTTAATAATTTCTTGAATTAGTTGGAACATTAATTTCTCCTGGATTTGTATTTTTTAGTAGTTAGTTTGAGTAAGTTTAAGCTTTGTTTCTATTTTATATTTACTATTTTATATTTAATTGTTTGTTGAAAAAACTATATTTTTTACCTAATTAAGTTACGCACCTAGATATAGATTGATTGAATCTTTGTTTTCAGATTTTTCCAAATAATTCAATATACTGATTTTTCTTTTTCTGTTGATCTAATCCGAATATTTAGTCTGTTTTTTCATGTATACTTTTTTAATTAGAAAAAAAGACTAATCTAAATCTATTAGATTTTTATCAAATTAAATATTAGTAGATTTTCAAGAATATGTAATAAATTATTATGTCAACATAAATAAGTTATAAATTATCCCCTTTTAGAGAGATAAAACGATAGACATCTCCGATAATCAAAAATAATATCAATTATCGCTTATAAAGCATAAATTCTTTCCGCTACTTTCTACTCCCTCTTTTGCAGAAATAAAAAATGAATATTCCACATTTAAAACCTCTTGCTTAAACTAGAGGTAGTAATAGAAGAGCTTCCGTAGTAGGAAGATTTTTCCTAAGTCATAAGAGGCAAAAGTTTCCCTAGCAAACAGTTAGGTTTATGTAGCATTCCGTAGCAAAGCTCGGAAGTTCCAGATTTTTTTTATGTGCATAGCAAACTAATAACTGAAGTGACCTATTTTTCCAAATAACACTCCAATTATTTAATATATCAGAACTAAGCTTACTTTTTTAAAAATGCTTATTTTCAAGCTATAAGTGAAAGTTTAAGATCGTATATATTACTATACTTATCTTGAATATAACGGATAAACGGGTCAATACTTAAAGGCTTACCTGTTACCCGATTAATTAATTCATTAGCAGTATATTTACGACCATGCTGATAAATATTTTGCTTTAACCACTTATGCAAAAGAGTAAAATTACCCCGTTCAATGGCAACAGTAATTTCTGGATCAAACTTCAGAGCAGCTTCATAAACTTGAGCCGCAATTAAATTTCCCAGGGTATAGCCTTGAAACATTCCCCCGATCATTTCCCCATACCAATGTACATCTTGCATTACCCCTTCACTATCATTATGAGGAACAATACCTAAATCTTGTCGATAACGTTCGTTCCAGGCTTCGGGAAGGTCACGAATAGCTAAGTTCCCTTCCAGCATGGCCAGTTCTAGATCGAATCTAATCATCACATGAAGATTATATGTCACCTCATCCGCATCAGTACGAATTAACGATTTACTAACTCTATTAATAGCCCGATAAAATTCCGAAACAGAAACACGGCCAAGCTGTTTCAGGAAAATACCCTGGACTTGGGGATAAAAACATTCCCAAAATCCACGACTACGACCAACTATATTTTCCCACAATCTGGATTGACTTTCATGGATACCACTTGATGTTCCTTCCGCAAGGGAAGTACCTTCTAATTCCAGAGCAATACCTTGTTCATAGAGCGCGTGGCCGACTTCATGGACTGTACTAAATAGAGCTTCAGTTAAATTCTCTTCATATACACGGGTGGTAATCCGAACATCTCCAATAGAAAAGCTAGAAGTGAAGGGGTGAGGGGTTTCATCTTGTCGTCCCCGTTGAAAGTCAAAGCCAATACGTTCGATGACTGTACGGCCAAATCTTAGTTGTTGTTCTTTTGGATAATGCTGATACAGGGAAGAGTCATCTATAGGTGGAGCGGAGGTTAGAGCTTCAGCGATAGGTAATAATTTTTGACGAAGTTCCGTAAATAGAGGGCGGAGAATGGAGACTGTCATACCTTCGTCTACAAAGTCAATCAAGGGATCAGCTATATGTTCGTAGGGGAAAAAGCTAGCTAGTTCTCGACTCAAATCTAATGTTCTTTCTAAGTATGGTTCTACTAGAGAAAACTTTTTCACTGATTTAGCCTTTACCCATGCTTCGTAGGCGGTAGCTTGATGTTGGCAGAATTTGGCCATAAATTCTGAGGGGACTCGGATGGCACGCTCATAGTCTCGGCGAGTAACGCGGATCAGACTTGCTTCAGTGGAGTCGTAGGGGAGGTTTTGTTCATAAGGGTGGAGGTCTTCCAGGAGTTGACCTATAGATGGATCGGTAAATTTTTCATGGGCAAATTCTTTGAGGGTGGCTATTTGTCGGCCTCTGGCGTAAGCTCCCCCGGTGGGCATATATGTGGTTTGGTCCCAGTTTAATACGGAGGCGGCAGCTTCTAGGTCTCGTATTTGGATCAGACGGTTCTTGAGTTCTTGGTATTTTGGTTCACAAATACTTATGGTTGACATAATGAAGAAATAATTTTGTGATTAGTTACTTTATATTGAATTTTTTGCTTATTGGGTGGGGTTAAATATATTAAGGTAATATTAGTCTGGATTCGGCTCAATTCACTATCAAGTATAGACAAGTTTGGATTTTTGATTCTATATATATAATATTTGCTCTACTTTTGAAATATTTAGGTTGGAGTTATTCGGTAAAGAGATGATCGGGAAATTTGTCTATAGTTTGTTTGATAGTTGTAGCAAAATATAGGGCGAGTTTTTTTTGTGTAGTATAGCTCACCTATTGAGTGTTTTCCCATGTAATATTGATGGTGTACTGTTGAGATTTTTTGTCTAAGTTTAGATATTTAAGATAGTAAAGTTTTTATCTGAGGATTTTCTAATAATTTTGCTGCATCTGCTAATAGTTTTTCGCCCCAATTTTCTTTTTTGAGACGTTGCAAGTTTCCCCAACTTTTGTCTAATTTTAGTGCTGCTTCAGCTATTG
>JBFRWR010000650.1:0-9034 GCA_051439685.1 Trichodesmium sp. | reverse complement strand
TTCTATAGATATGATGGTCTATGATGGTCAAATTATGGTAAAGTAATTAACTTACACTTTAGTATAATTCCCTTATTTCTCCTAACTCTGTAAAGAGGTTTTATGCAACATCTCTAGCTACTCCCTGCTCCCTACTCCCCACTCCCTAATATTATGAATTATTCCAAATATCGACAGTTATTCAATTCAGAAATTAATCAATCTGATGAAAAAATAGATTTAGCAAAAGCTGCTCTTTATTTAGCTTTAGAAGATGACACAGAATTTGACCCCGATGAATACCTAAATGCTCTTGATACAATGGCAAATGAACTTCAAGAAACATTGCCAGAAGCTCTCTATCCTTTACGAATTATTAAGAGTATCAACAACTATCTTTATAATGATTTAGGCTTTACTGGAAATACAATAGATTATTATGACCCAAGGAATAGTTTTCTGAATCACGTCATTGAAAGACGCACTGGAATTCCGATTACTTTATCTTTAATTTATCTAGAAATTGCTAAAAGAATTAATTTTCCCATGGTGGGTATTGGAATGCCAGGACATTTTCTAATTCGACCTGATTTTGCAGAAGCTGGTATATATGTAGATGCTTTTAATCAAGGTGAAATTCTGTTTCCGCAAGATTGTCAAGAGAGATTGGCCAACATTTATGGTCAACCAGTAGAACTACAACCTCAATTTTTGGCAACTGTTAGTAATAAGCAATTTCTAGGACGAATGTTGACAAATCTTAAAGCAATTTATTTGAACCAAAATAAGGGGTTAAAAGCTATTGCAGCTATCGATCGGATTTTACTATTATTTCCCAATGCAGTTATGGAAAAGCGAGACCGAGGCGTATTATATTATCAGTTAAATCTTTGGGAAAAAGCTGGTGAAGATTTAGAGAGTTATCTAGTTAATCTTCCCCAAGCAGATGATGCAGAGATAATTAAACAATTACTAGCTAGAATAAGTCAAAATCTATAACCTTAAATATTGTTAAAATATTGCTAATCTGGGGAACCTAATATTAGATATTTGAGACTTGAGAGACAAACATAAAAATAAATTGGACAAATGTGGTCATTAATTTGTGAGGAGTAGCATAATGAAAAATATTTTAAATTTAGGGGTGTTCAGAAAAAAAATGTTCAAATTTTTTGGTTTTAGTCAACATATATCAAAGTTTTTTTACATTGCTTTGGCAGGAATTTTAACAATTTTTTCAAGTATTTTAATCTTTACTTCTCAACCAGCAAATGCCATAGATGAAATTAAGATTACCTACGGTTCTTTGAATATACCTATTTCTATTGCAGATTTAGTAACTTTTGCGGAAACTGGAGAACAATCTAAACAATTAAATTCACTATTTTTAACAGCGAATGCTAGCCAGGAAAATATTGAGAAAGTTCAGGAAATTTTAAGTTATAAATTAGAAGTTCCAGCCGATTTTGTCAATGATTTATTACAATCATATTATGGTAAACTTGTTGTTAACGAATTTAGTCGCAATTTTGCTCCGAATAGTGATGTAGCTACAATAACTAATGATATTCTTGAGACAATTAACAACATTATTGCTGATGGAGAAATATCATTTTTAGAAATGGTGCAAAAGTTTAAATGGACAGACACAATTGTAATTGATGCTAAAGGTATTGAAACATTTTTTGTAAATGCTATAGAACTTGCTAAAAAAGGATTAGATTTTGTCAGAGAACAACCACAAATACAAAAAATATTCTGCGAATAATTTGTTTTAGGGATGAGGGAGTGTGGGAATTTTAGGAAGTATTAATTCTGCTTCCAGATAAGAAAAAATTGTTGTTTTTCTACTACCCTTCCTGATGCCACTGATTCTATTTCACGATCAATCTTAACTGTAGTTATGGTTGAATAATTATAGTCATTCCAGTTAAGATTGAGACAAAGTTTTCTTGAATTGAAAGAGTTTCAGTTAAAAAAGTTCTCCAGTCTTATTCAGAATGACTATAACAATTGACAACTACCTCTTGTTAAAAAGAAGTTGATTGACTTTCAAACTAAATTATTTAATTCTTAACTGGTAATGGCCGATTAATTCCCACAATACTGACAGATCAAACAAAATACCTTGTTTTATTGGAAAAAAGTACCAGCTTTTAAATCAGAAAAGCTAAATAAAGTTAGAATTTTGGTCAGAATATATTGTAATTAGGGAGAATTATTACTCCCTAATTACAATAATATTGCTCCTCTGCAACTCTCTTCAAACGTCTGAGTTGAGCTTCCATATCTGCTTTAGTCCATGACGCAGCAAACTGATTAAAACCAAATTGAATCAAAGGATTAGGTATCTCAAATTCAAAACGATTTAATAAACGAGTACCTTCAGGTTCAGGTTGACATTCCCAGCGATCGCGACCTCGAAAAAAGCCCTGAAATTCCCAAACAATTAAACCAGGTTCTCGTTCAGCTACAACACTATATAGAGAAGGTTGCAAAAAGGGAATATTTATAATGAACCGACTACGACACCCTACAAATGTGTCCCATTTTCCTATGGGTTGACAACGTAGCATCGGATTTAACCACTTGTGCATGAGAATGTTATCCGTAAAACAACGTTCTACAACAGTTGCACTGGCACGAATTAAAATAGATTGCTCAAAAACTTGACTAAATGACATATTTACCTTCAAGCTATTAGGCATATATAGGCAATCCTTAAGATTGCTAATTAGAGTTCACAATAATCCAAGAAAACCATGAACGGCACTTGGCAAAATATTACACAATCAATCAATTTTAGCGAGCCAATGGCTAATTTGACCTTGGCCTCCGATATTTTGGCACAAGCTGAAGCTAATCCCTTAAATCAGTTGTCCCAGAATATTACTCAAGGCAAACTTATAGACGTAGGTATTGCTTTTGGAATTCTTATTCTAGGTTGGGTACTAGCTGTATTTATCTCCGGCATAATTGGAGGACTATTCAAGAAGACTAAGATCGATAATAAAATTGCTGGTTGGGTTACAGGCAATCAAGAACAAGCTCAGAATTTACCTGTGGAGAAATGGATTTCCTCCCTGGTATTTTGGATCATAATGATCTTTGTTCTGATAGCTTTCTTTGACAAGCTTCAGCTCACCGCAGTTTCTCAACCTCTTAATGCTTTCCTCACAGAAATAACTAGCTTCTTACCAAATATAGCTGCTGCCCTAATTTGGCTGGGTATTGCCTGGTTAGTAGCAACAGTAGCTAAGTTAGCAGTTAGCCGGGGGCTTAAAACATTTGGTTTAGATGACCGTCTGAATCAACAGGTAAGTGATGGACAAGCAGAAAGTCAAATAGATGTTAGTGATACTATTGCTAATGCCATATATTGGCTGATTTTCTTGCTATTCTTGCCTCTAATCCTGGAAGCTTTGCAACTACAGATTGCTCTACAACCTGTTCAAAACATGGTTGATCAAATCTTACAAGCTCTTCCCAGAATTCTCAAAGCTACTATTTTAGCTGCATTTGGTTGGTTATTGGCTACTGTGGTTAAGAAAGTTGTAACTAACCTTCTAGCTGCTACAGGTGTAGATCAAATGGGCAGCAGGTTTGGCATGACTCAAACCAATGGCAGTCAAAATCTTTCTGCGATTATTGGTACGGTTGTTTATGTACTGGTATTGATACCTGTGGCGATCGCTGCTCTGGGCGCTCTAGATATTGAGGCCATTACTACACCAGCAGTGGCAATGCTCAATGATATTATGACATTTGTCCCAAAAATCTTTGCGGCTGGTGTAATTCTGGTTATTGCTTACTTTGTTGGTCAATTTGTTAAAGATTTAGTTACAAATCTTCTGACTAGCATTGGCTTTAATAATCTGTTTCAGTTGCTTGGTTTAAGTTCTGCTCCGCCATCTTCTCCATCTAGTGACCCAAATGCAACTTTAATTCAGGAACCTAATAATCAAAGGACTCCTTCAGAAATTGCTGGTTTTGTAGCTTTTGTAGGGATTATTCTGTTTGCTACAGTTTCAGCTACTCAAATCATGGAACTTGAGGCCCTAACCTTAATTGTCAATGTTGTAATTTATATTGCTGGAAGGGTGCTTTATGGTTTAGTAGTATTGGCTATTGGTCTGTACTTGGCTAACCTTGCTTATAACTTAATTACCAGTTCTGGCAATTCCCAAGCTCGACTTTTAGGCCAGCTTGCTCGGATTGGAATTATTGTATTAGTCTCAGCTATGGCTCTGCAACAAATGGGTATTGCTCCTAGCATTGTCAATCTAGCTTTTGGACTTTTCATGGGAGCAATGGCTGTAGCTATTGCTTTGGCCTTTGGTTTGGGAGGACGAGATATTGCTTCTTCTCAAATTAGCGAATGGTTAGAACAGTTCAAAACTAAAAAGTAATTAGGGCTTGCTGAAAAAGTATTTTGGTGGAGGGTAGGAGTCAGGAGTCAGGAGAAATGGGAATTATAGAGAAGGTAGTAGGAAGAATAGCCTCTTAATTTGTCTGCCCTAGTGCAGCCCAAAATCCGCTCCTTTTTGAACTTTTTAGACTTAAAAGCTGGAACTTTTTTCAGACATAAAAAGCTTGAAACCTTTACCTGTCATACTTTTAGATTTAATCAGCAAACCCTAATTAAAACTTATCTAAAAGTTTTTGATTGGGGAGAATAAATAAATTTTCAATCTCTTATTTATTTCTCCCCCCAAAACTTTAGTTTTGCTATTATATTTCTACTTGTGATTAAGCATTCATAATTATGGCTTAATTATTAGGGTTAAATATTAGGTTTATAACTAACCCAATACTTACTAAATAGATGAACTTCAGTTGCAATATTTATAAAGCCTGCTTTTTCTAAACGTTCTTCTAAATTATCTGTAATGTAACTTTTATAATAAGGTTCATGGAACATCTCAGGAAAATTTTCTAATACTGGCACAAAATCAGGTTCATCAGAAGGTTTAATTGAATCGCAAATTACAAAAACGCCTCCTGGTTGAGTTACTCTAAAAGCTTCTTCTATGACTTTTTGACGTACCATTGGCGGTAATTCATGGAAGGTAAAAACACAAGTTGTTCCCTGAAAATAGTTTTCTCGGAAAGGTAAGTTCTCTGCATTTCCTTCCAAAAGCTGAGGTAATTCTCCTAAGTCTTCAGATAGTAATTGATTCGCTTTTTTTAAATAATCAGGTGATAAATCTAAACCATAAAGAGACGCTTTTGGTAAGGTAGCACGAATAAATTTCAATGTTCTGCCAGTACCACAAGCTATGTCTAAAACTCGTAGTTTTTGGGAAGCGATCGCCTCTAATTTTTTCCCAGAAAACAATTTTTCTAACCCCATTTTTAAGGGAGTTAAAATTCGCCTGCGCATCGCATCGGCAGTACCATTAAATAAAAGCTCTACCTGCAAATCATAAAGATTAGCAGACATTTCGCTTAAGTAACCATCAGTTTGATGATGGAAGTTTTGTAAATAATAATTAGGATAATTTTCAGTATCTATTTCTTGAGGCAATTCTTGATATTTCTTTCCTCTTATTCTTTCCCAAACGCTAGGCATATCTAGCCAAATATTAGGATAATATTTTAAAAAATCTGCCCATGGATTATCGAAGATAATATTAACTGGATATGTGCCTTTTTCTGCATCTACTAAATCTTTCTCAATAATTTTATCAATGCGTTGGTACATTTTTTGAAGAATTTCAGGAGACAAGGGTTGAGTATTTAGCAGGAGGTTGGGATAAATAAAATTTCTTAGATAAGTAGAAATTTGTTTATGAGCTACAGCAAATACTGTTTTGCTTTGTTGAAATGTTTGATAAGTAAGTTTTGTGATTGTATCTGCCATGATGATATTTTTATATTAATAGTTCTTTTGAAATTGATTTTTTACAGCTTTTAAGTATAGCAAGACTTTTAAAAATTGGTATAATGCCAAATCCGGTAGTATCGGTACAATTCATACCTCGTAGGGGTTTGGAGACCAAAATCTAGGAAATTTAGAATTTTTGGGAATTTTTACTAATACTTATGGTGGAGTCTTTTATATCAAATCTAGTAGGATCGGTATGATTAGATGGTTAATCTAGGAGTCATATCAAATCCGGTAGCATTGGTATAATTAGGGCTTGCTGATTAAATCTAAAAGTATTTACAGATAAAGCTTTGAGCCTTTTTAGCAATCTAAAAAGTACCAGGTTTTCACCTCTTAATGCACCGTTCCCGAAAAATCAAAAAGGAGCGTATTTTCAGCAAGAGTTGGGAAAAAAATTACTCTCCCACTCCCCTACTCCCCCACTCCCCTACTCCCCTACTCCCCTACTCCCCTACTCCCCCGCTCCCCTGCTCCTTAAAAAAGACTTTTTCAGCAAACCCTAATTAGATGGTTAATCTAGGACTCAGGAGTCCTAGGGGCGATTTCCGTTCCGGAATCCTCCTAATTACGCGAATCGCGCGTACAGCAGGGAAGAGAATTTAGAAAGATTTGCACTTTTGCTGATTTGTCGGGAACCGTAGATGAAATTTTTTTTATACCAAATTAAGCGGATTTGATATCAGGAGTTGTAGGGGCGATTTCGTTTCCTGCGGAATGCTGCGCAAACCGAATACTGTCGCTTTCCGCGGAATTATGAGCAATCGGTGAGGAAATCGCCCGTACAGGAGTCATATCATGTCCGCTTGAATACTTACACTTTGGAGGAGGTAAGGCAGAGGGCAGAAGGCACTTATGCTGAAGGGTTTTTGACAATTGTAACTTAATCCTATACACAAACGATGCTACCGGACATGATATCAGGAGGGAAGAGAATTTAGAAAGATTTACTAATGCCTGAAGATGAAAATTTTTTTTATACCTAATTAAGCAGATTTGATATTACTACTAAAGTAATTAAATTTTCTATTATAGCAGTTTTAATTAATATAGAGTACAGAGATTTAGGTTTAAAGAAAGAAGGAAGAAGTTTTATAGTCTACCTTTGTGAAAACCGCTATTAAGATATGACTAAAAGGCAAAAAAAATAGCCTCCATTAAAGAAGGCTAATAAAATGAAATTACTATTATTTAGCAATCATAGTACAGAGAAAATTCATAAGGATGAGGACGTAGACGCATGGGGTTAACCTCATTATCCAACTTGTACTCAATCCAAGTTTGAATCAAATCCTCTGTAAATACTCCACCAGTAGTTAAAAACTCATGGTCTTTTTCCAAAGCTTCCAAAGCACCCTCTAAGGAACCAGGAGTAGAAGGAATCTTACTTAATTCTTCAGGAGAGAGGTCATAAATATCCACATCCAAAGATGCACCAGGATCAATTTCATTCTTAATTCCATCAATACCAGCACAAAGCATTGCTGCAAAAGCTAGATATGGGTTACAACTAGCATCAGGACAACGGAATTCTAGTCGTTTTGCTTTAGGATTAGGACCACTTAAAGGAATCCGAACAGAAGCAGAACGGTTTCCTTGGGAATAAGCTAAGTTTACTGGAGCTTCAAAACCAGGAACTAATCGCTTATAAGAATTAGTGGAAGGATTAGAGAAAGCTAATATTGCAGGAGCGTGCTTCAGGATACCACCAATATAGTTAAGAGCCATCTTGCTCAAGTTAGCATAACCATCTCCCCAGAATAAAGGCTGTCCGTCTTTCCATATTGACTGGTGACAGTGCATCCCAGAACCATTATCATTAAATACTGGTTTAGGCATAAAAGTGATAGTCTTGCCATACTTTTTACCCACATTCTTGATGACATACTTATAAATCATCAAGTTATCCGCAGCTTCGATTAATTTACCAAAGCGGAAACCCAACTCATTCTGACCACCTGTAGCTACTTCGTGGTGATGCTTCTCAATGGGAACTCCACACTTAGCCATTGTTAACAGCATTTCTGTCCGTAGGTCTTGCATAGTATCTGTGGGTGATACAGGGAAGTAACCTTGTTTGTAACCTGGTTTATAAGCTTTGTTACCTCCTTCTTCTTCACGACCAGAGTTCCAACGACCTTCTACACTATCTACATAGTAGTATCCTTTGTTTTCTGTTTGGTCGAAACGAGCATCTTCAAATACAAAAAATTCAGCTTCAGGACCAAAGAATGCTGTATCTCCAATACCTGTGCTTGTTAAATAATCAACTGCTTTCTGAGCAATAACTCTAGGACAACGACTATACCACTCACCAGTTCGAGGTTCTTTAATACTACAAGTTATACTTAATGTAGGTTCTGCCATAAAAGGGTCAATCCAAGCAGTAGTTGGGTCGAGTACCATCATCATGTCTGACTCGTTAATATTTTTCCAACCACGAATACTGGAACCATCGAAGGCAACTCCATCTGTGAAAGAACTTTCATCAATTTGGCTTTTGTGAACTGTTAAATGTTGCCAAATACCAGGTAGGTCAATGAATTTCAAATCAATAACTTGAATGTCGTCATTATTAATCCAGTTCAACACATCTTGGGCTGTTTGTGCCATTATTAGCTCCTAAATCTTAAAATTTTGCTTTTCTTAACAGGCTTAATAACTGCTGCTACTGTTGCAGAAAACTTTAACAAAATGTCACAAACTAACACATTGATTTTGTAGTAACTTTCCATGTAAAGTTTCTATTACTTCAACTAAGTGTTGAAAATAAGCAGCACGGTAAGACCGACTACAGTTAGCTCTAAAAAGAATACATCTGGATAATAATAAGAATGAAAATTGTTGAGCTTTTGTATCGAATGTTACCATATTTCTATGGCCTACTCTAATGATCCTGCTATGTGTCAATTTATAGTAGGCTAATATGGAAAGTTTAAGAAATTGTTGGGAGATTGATTTTATGCGGGACAGTGTAACTAGCTTAATAGAAAATTACGATTCTAAGGGTCGTTATTTAGATCGGGATGGGGTCGATCAATTAAAATCTTATTTTGAAACTGGTACTGCACGAGTAGAAGCTGCTACAGTGATTAATTCTCAGGCTGCTAGTTTGGTTAAACAAGCTGCAGTTACTTTGTTTGCAGAACAACCAGAGTTAATCCGTCC
>JBFRWR010000649.1:0-3794 GCA_051439685.1 Trichodesmium sp. | reverse complement strand
AGCTGCTTTAGATAACTATAATTCTGAAAGTTTAGTTGCTCACGAACTAGCACATCAATGGTTCGGAGATTTGATAGTAATTAAACATTGGTCTCATGCTTGGATTAAAGAAGGAATGGCTACCTATTCCGAAGTATTATGGACGGAACACGAGTATGGTCAAGATGATGCTGCTTATTACCTTTTGAAGGAAGCTAGAAGTTATATTGCTGAAGATAAAGGTCGCTATCGTCGCCCTATTGTGACTAATGTTTATAGAGAAGCAATTGAGCTTTATGACCGCCATCTTTATGAAAAAGGTGGTTGTGTTTATCACATGATTAAAACAGAATTAGGAGCTGAATTATTTAGTAAAGCAATTCATAATTTTGTTCAAAGTAATGCTCATAAAACTGTTGAGACTATTGATTTATTAAGAGCAATTGAACAAGCAACTGGCAGGAATTTATTATCCTTATTCGATCAATATGTTTTTCGGGGAGGTCATCCAGATTATAAAGTTAATTATGCTTGGGATGGCAACAGTAAATTAGCAAAAATTACCGTCACACAAATAATACCTAAAAATGACAAAAACAGTGATGTAAGTAAAGAATTATTTGACCTAAAAATCCCTATTGGTTTTGGATATGTCAAAGCAGAAAAACCAGAGTTAATTAACTTTACTGTCAGAATACATGAACAAGTACAAACCTTTTATTTCCCCCTCGCAGAAAAACCAAAATTTATTAGTTTTGACGTTGGTAATAATTATCTGAAAACAGTTAACCTAGAATATCCAATGGCAGAACTGAAAGCTCAATTAGAATTTGATCCAGACCCCATATCTCGTATTTATGCTGCTGAAGCATTGGTGAAAAAAGGCGGTTTAGAAGTAGTAAAAGTCTTGTCAAAAGCACTGAAAGAAGAACCTTTTTGGGGTGTACGGGTTGAGGTTGCCAAGCAATTAGCAAAAATTAAACTAGATCAGGTTTTTGATGGTTTAACTGCAGGTTTACAAGACGAAAATCCTTCTGTTCGTCGTGCTGTAGTTGAAGGACTAAAACAAATCAAAACCCATGAAACTTATAAGTTACTTAAGTCTTTAGTCAAAAATGGAGATGCCAGTTATTATGTAGAAGCTGCTGCGGTTTCTAGCATTGGAGATATTGCTGCTGCCAATATTAACTCTGAGGAAAAACCTACTGAAGCAAAAGTAATTAAGTTTTTCAAGTGGGTATTAAAAGAGAAACAGGGTTGGAATGAAGTTGTGCGTTCTGCTGCTATTTCCGGTTTAAGCAAAATGAAAACTTCTGAAAATGTTCTGAATCTAATTTTGAAATATACTGTTCCGGGAGTTCCTCAAGCGTTACGCTTGAATGCTATTAGAACTTTAGGCACAATTTCTACGGGTCAGTCTCCTATTAACTTGGAACGTATTTTGCAAAAGTTGACTGAGTTATCAGGGGAAACATTTTTCCTAACTCAAGTTTCTGTAGTTGCTGCACTGTCACAAATGGAAACTGCTAGAGCGATTGAAATTTTACAAACTATAGCAGATCAAACTTCTGATGGTAGGGTACGTCGTCGCGCTGAGGAAGGTGTGCAGAAAGTACAGAAAAATATTGGTTCTGACAAGGTGCTAAAACAGTTGCGTAATGAAATGGATAAAATGAAAAAAGAAAATCAGGAGTTGCGGAGTCGTTTGGAAAATTTAGAAGCTAAATCATAGATGGAGACAGTCAGGAGGGTGGAACTGTCGAAGGTGATGATGAATCTAATCAAATATCTACATCTAGGAGATTGTTGAGTAGAATAATTCTATCAACTTTGACATCATATCTACCTCATTTTCCAGCAAACTCTATGTAGGGGACTGACACAACTAATGACGGTGCATTAGGGAATTAGGCTTTGTAGGGGCGGGTTTAACAGTTAAGTCAACGAGTTTTCACATTGAGTCAAATAAACCCGCCCCCAATGATATAACCTACCCTCGGACGGGGGCGGGTTTATGTAAATCTTAGAGTAAGCATGAAAATTTCTGCTGATTTTTCGGGAACCGTAACCCGCCCCTACAATTCTACTATTTAAGGTGTGTCGGTTGAGTAGTAGACTGACACAGCTAATAAGTCTGCGTATTTATTTTGGGGCGGGTTTATTTGATCTAATGGTTCAACTCGTTAATTTAATGTCGAACCCGCCCCTACAAATTTGTACTATTTAAGGTGTATCAGTCAAGTAGAACGCAAATAGCCATTTGCTCCTACCTTTCTATTTGAGCAAAGCAGATATAATCCTACAAAACCTTGGGTTTGTTGTTTTGCCAAGCCAAACAAAGATTTACAGTAGATTCGAGGTATTTATAGACTATTTTGCGATCGCTCTAAATCCCTCCTAACCTCTTCCAACAAAGAAACAGATTTTTCTCTGCGCTCTCGAATCTTCTGCAACCAAACCTCAAACTCAGTTTCAGACTCTTGCACATCAGCTAAAAAGTCTGAGTCTACCACCTGGGAAGACAGATTATCGTCTAAAATAGCATTATCTGTTACATCTTGCCTATTTTGTTCTATAGTCATATTACCATCCAAAAAAACTAATTTTTATAGCACTACGCACTAGGGAATAGGGAACAGGGAACAGCAGACTGTTAAACGGTTCCACGATTTAAGAATGTCCTAACCTTAATCCGTAGTGCTATAGTAATTCTAGGCGAATAAGTACCACAATAATTAGAAAAAGTCAATCTCCCAGCATTCACGAAATTTGCTAGATAGGGTAAATAAGCGATCGCTACATAACCAAGAAAAATTTAGGTAAAATCAATAATGATAATCCTCACATCAATTGTTAGGAAACAAAATATGGTTACTTTTACTCAAGTTAAACCCCAAATAACTCTGCAAGAGTTTTTAGAACTACCTGAAACAAAACCTTATAGCGAATACATTGATGGAAAAATAGAACAAAAACCAATGCCCCAAGGACAACATAGTGTTTTACAAGGTCGTTTAGTTACGGCAATTAACCAAGTAGTATTATCTAAAAAATTAGCTTATGCTTTTCCTGAGTTACGATGTACTTTTGGAGGTCGTTCTATTGTAGCAGACATTAGTGTTTTTACTTGGGAGCGGATTCCTAAAACTGAACAGGGAAAAATCGCGAATCGTTTTGAAGTTCATCCTGACTGGGTGATTGAGATTTTATCTCCTGAACAGTCTGCGAACAAAGTGATGAGAAAAATAATCTTTTGTATTAATCAAGGGACTCAACTAGGATGGTTAATTGATCCTACAGACGAGTCAGTAATGATATTTAAACCAAATTTATTTCCAGAAGTTAAACTAGATGAAGAGATTTTACCAACCTTAGATACTCTTCAAGAGCTACAATTGTCAGCAAAAGAAATGTTTGCTTGGCTCAGTTTTGAGTAAATAGGGAATATAGCATTTCCCAAGAAGCTTGAGGTACAGATATTGATAATTAAATTTTATCAGTGCGAGCATCTTGCTCGCCTAGGTGTACCTCACGCTTAGTGAAATCTGCTATAAAAATACCAGGACTTATATAGAACCCATTTGGTATCTTTGCAAAAGTGAGGATTAGGAGACAGGAGACAGGAGACAGGAGACAGGAGGCGCGGAGTTAGGAGGCGCGGAGTTAGGAGGCGCGGAGTTAGGAGTTAGGAGTTAGGAATCAGGAGTCAGAATTTCGGTGAAATAGAATAGGGAAAAAAGTATAAAAATAGCCCCAATCTCCCCATATCCCCATATCCCCATATCCCCGTCCCCCGATCTCTCCAGCTAATTTTA
>JBFRWR010000648.1:0-7753 GCA_051439685.1 Trichodesmium sp. | reverse complement strand
ATACCCCCAGAGAAAGATTCTTAAGCTTTTTAGACAGGATTTACCAAAAAGATGTTATGGTAGCTATCTTGGCAGAGTATCCTGTTTTAGCCAGACAATTAATTGTTACTATCGATCGCTGGGTATCTTTTAGCCTAGAATTTCTCCAACATCTGTGTGCTGACTGGGAAACCATTTGTAGTGAATTTAGCAGCGAAAAGTATCCGGGCGTGCTAACACAAGTAAAAGTCAATGCTGGAGACACCCATCGGGGAGGGCGATCGGTAATGATAGTCAAATTTAGCTCTGGGTTTCAGATAGTTTATAAACCTAAATCCCTAGCAGTAGACGTGCATTTTCAACAACTGCTACTCTGGCTCAACGAGAGGGGAGACCATCCCCCATTTCAGACCCTAAAAATTATCGATCGCGGAACTTATGGATGGGTAGAATTTGTGAATTTTCAAAGCTGTCAAGACCAAGAACAAGTGTGGCGTTTTTATGAAAGAATAGGGGGATATCTGGCTTTGCTCTACGCTCTGGAAGCGACAGATTTTCACTCGGAGAATATTATCGCTGCCGGAGAACAACCCATTCCCATCGACCTCGAATCCCTTTTTCATCCCCGTTATAAAGTGACAAATGTAGAACCGTCAGTTATTCTCGCTAGAGAAGAGATGACTTACTCGGTGTTGCGAGTGGGATTATTACCCCAACGTCTTTGGGCAAAGGCTGATTCCGCAGGAGTCGATATTAGTGGTATCGGTGCGACTCCAGGTCAGATGATACCGAGGCCAGTCCGGTCTTGGGGAGGAGTAGCGACAGATGAGATGCAAGTGGTGCGGGAGCAAACTGCTCTCGAAACTTCTCAGAATAGACCATCCTTGAATGATGCTGAGGTAAATGTTTTAGAGTATTCAGAAGCAATAATTGCCGGATTTACTTCTGTTTATGAATGTTTAGTAAAATATCGAGATGAATTGCTATCGGATGCAGGAATTTTAACCCGTTTCGCTGCAGATGAAGTGCGGGCGGTATTGCGTGCGAGTCGGATTTATGCTTTATTACTAGGAGAAAGTTTCCATCCCGATGTGTTGCGGAATGCTCTAGAACGCGATCGCTTATTTGACAGACTCTGGGTAGATGTTCAGTATCGTCCAGAGCTAGCTAAAGTCATTGCTGCCGAACAGAGAGATTTGTGGCAAGGCGACATCCCCATGTTTACTACTCGTGCTAACTCTAGAGATTTAGTTGCCCGCGATAACCATTTATACCGAGATTTTTTTGAGGAATCTGGTATAGAATTAGTGAAAAAACGTCTACAGCATTTAGACGAAAGAGATTTAGAGCGACAAATTTGGTTCATTCGTGGTTCTCTCTCTACCCTAGCACTGGCAACTGAATCTGCTGGATGGAAAAGCTACTCGACGTTTACACCACAAATAATCCC
Organism: Trichodesmium sp.; assembly: GCA_051439685.1. Lineage (GTDB taxonomy): Bacteria > Cyanobacteriota > Cyanobacteriia > Cyanobacteriales > Microcoleaceae > Trichodesmium. The sequence goes on along the minus strand of JBFRWR010000648.1, from coordinate 6,324 downwards.
AGACAAGCAGGAACAACACTCACGCTGTCTGGAAATTGCTAAGGGAATTGGCGATCGCTTAGAATTATTAGCCCTGGGTAGTGAGTCTGATGCTACTTGGATAGGGATAAATCTGGTGGGAGGAAAGCATTGGAGCTTGCAACCTTTAAGCTGGAGTCTTTATGATGGTTTATCTGGGGTGATTTTGTTTCTAGCTTATCTGGGAGTGATTACATCCGAAAAACGCTATACTACTCTTGCCAGAGCAGGTTTAAGAACATTGCAAAATCAACTACAGCAAAATGAATCCTTAATTAAATTAATTGCTGGGTTTAGTGGGTGGGGCGGAATCATTTATACTTTGACTCATCTGGGGGTATTGTGGCAGCAACCGGAGTTATTAGAAGAGGCAGTGAGTTTGGTTGGTTTGATGAAAGCTAAGATTTCCCAAGACAAGCAACTGGATATTATTGGTGGTGCTGCCGGATGTCTTGCTAGTTTGCTTGCTCTCTATGCTTGCTTTCCCTCTGATGTAGTTATGGCTGCTGCTATTGAATGTGGCGATCGCCTACTGGCAGAATTTAAACCCCAGGAAAATAACTGTTGGTTGTTTCCAGAAGAAAGAGACCGCCAGGGGTTCGCTCATGGTATTCCTGGAATAGCTTGGGCGTTATTGGAGTTGGGGAATATTACTAATGAAGAGCGGTTTCGGCAAGTTGCTGTGACTGTTGCTAACTCTTTGGTCTTAAACGCTCAGAAACAAGAAAACGGTCTTGTCACCTGGTGTAATGGTGTTCCTGGAGTAGGATTGGCCAATTTGCGTTTTCTCCAAAATGGAGAGGATGGGCAAATTCTCGCAGAAGTTAAGGAGGCGATCGAGATTGTCCTCAAAAGAGGATTTGGTTTAAATCATTGTCTCTGTCACGGTGACTTGGGGAATCTAGAATTGCTACTGCAAGCTCGCGACATCCTGAATATTAATCAGTGGGATGCTGAAATAGATCGGATTACTGCTATGATTCTTGAAAGTATGGATAAATATGGCTGGCTCTGTGGAGTACCATTAGGAGTGGAAACCCCTGGTCTGATGACTGGAATAGCAGGTATTGGCTACGGACTATTGCGACTTGCGGAACCGCAGCGCATTCCGTCAGTATTAACGCTAGAACCCCCTGTTTTCAGTTAACAGTTAGCCTCCTGCGGAGGAGCTACGCTATCATTTATCAGTTTTTTTTCTGTTCCTTATTATCTCTTAATAAGGGATTTGCAACTTAATAAAGTACCAATTATTAGTACATAAAAAAAGCCTGTGTCTGTCATTGCGAGGCGGTGATATTAGACTCAACCTTAATCGGAAAGAGTCTACCTAGCCGAAGCAATCTCTATTAGACTTCTTGTTATTAGTACATAAAAAAAGCCTGTGTCTGTCATTGCGAGGCGGTGATATTAGACTCAATCTTAATCGGAAAGAGTCTACCTAGCCGAAGCAATCTCTATTAGACTTCGTGGCAGAAGTCAGGGAATAGGGAATAGGGAATAGGGAATTAAATTGTTGATTTCATATCTTGAATTGATTTCATTTTCTATTTTTGGAGATGTCTATTCTAGAAATTAGCTGGTAGTCTATTTTTTTGCTAGTCCCTAAAAACTTGCACTTTGTAGGTTGGGTTGCTAGATACAGTTTTTCCGTTCCGGAATGCTAAGACCAATTCACTTAAAAAATGTCACAAATAGTTGGTAACTAAGGAAGTTAAAATAATAAGCTGAAATTACTGTGAAATTCAGGTTTCAAGTTACTAAAATATTTGTTCTGTACGTCGCCCTACCGACGGCTCCTCTATCTGACTTGTGACTTCTGACTTTAGTGAAACAGCACATGATATTAATATCATGTCCGGTTGAATAGTTATAATTATAGGACTTACGCAAAGAAACCCGGTTTCTACGATAAATCGTTGTTTTGAGCAATAGATATCTACGAGAAACCGGGTTTCTGGGTTCTCCTGCGTAAGTCCTGAATTAAAGTTTGTAGTAGGGCTTTAGCCCATCTATAGTTCGGGCTAAAGCCCTACTACGAACAAAAACTTTTTTATCACTGATTATCCGGACATGATATAACCGAACAACATTATACATATACATAATAAAGTATGAAATACCCAGTAGTTTTACAGCATAACGTCGAAGACTGCGGAGCTGCTTGTCTCGCCACCATTGCCAAATATTACGGGCAAATTTTTACGCTTGCTCGCACTCGCGAAGCTACGGGAACCGGACAACTAGGAACTACATTACTTAATCTCAAGCAAGGAGCCAAAGTCCTTGGTTTTAACGCTAGGGGAGTGCAAGTTACCCTGGAATTAGTCGATAAAAATAGCATCCCTCTACCAGGAATTATTTACTGGAAGGGTAATCACTGGGTTGTTTTGTATGGAAGACGAGGTAAAAAATACGTTGTTGCCGACCCATCTGTGGGAATTCGATTTTTAACAAGAGATGAGCTGATTTCAAGCTGGACTAATTTGGCAATGCTCTTAGTCGAACCGCGCCCAGATTTTTATCAAAACCCAGACGATCGGGATAAAGTTACAGGTTTGTGGCATTTATTAGGGCGTATCTGGAGCTATCGCGCTACTATTGCTCAAGCTTTACTGTTAAACCTATTTATCGGTATGCTTTCTTTAGCTTCTCCATTTTTAATACAAATTCTGACAGATGACGTACTAATTCGTGGGGATAGGGATATGCTGACGGGAGTAGCGATCGCTGTCTTGGTAATGAATACCATTGCCGTTAGTCTCAGATTTATTCAATCAATGCTCGTTGCTCACTTTGCCCAAAGGTTAGAGCTAGATATCATCTTGGAGTTTTGCCGAGTAATGCTCCAACTTCCCCTATCATATTACGAAGTGCGTCGTAGTGGGGAAATTGCTAGTCGATTGAGAGATATCCAAGAAATCAACCAACTCATTTCTCTAGTTGGGATTGTTTTACCGAGCCAATTTTTTGTGGGAGTTATTTCCCTAGGATTCATGGTATTCTACAGTTTGAAACTGACTGTAGTTCCCGTGGCGATCGCTGCCCTAATGACGATAACAGTCCTAGCATTATTACCCACCATCCGTCAAAAAATTCGGAATTTCTTAGTCTTATCAGCAGAAAATCAAGGAGTCTTAGTAGAAACATTCAAAGGAGCTTTGGTGCTGAAAAGCACTAATTCTGCCCCCTACTTCTGGGAGGAATTCCAAGGTCGCTATGGCAAACAAGCTCGTGTTAGCTACCGCGCTACTCAGACAACGATTTTTAGCAATACATTCACATATTTCTTTTCTCGGAATGGGGGAATACTCTTACTGTGGTTTGGCAGCACTCTTGTCATCGTTCAAGAATTAACTATTGGCCAACTGCTAGCATTCAACGGCATGAGCGCAAATTTCTTGAGTTTAATTATTACTTTATTGAGCTTTATCAGTCCTTTCACTCGCGCTCAACTAGCAACAAGGCGACTTGTGGAAGTTATCGAATCTACACCAGAAAGTCAGAACGAGCATCAATTACCGGTTGCTAAAATTGTGGATAATGCAGATATTGTTTGTACGAATCTCAATTTTCACCACCCAGGTAGAGTTGAGTTACTCAAAAATTTTTCTCTGACGCTTCCTGGTGGAAAAGTTATTGCCTTGATAGGTGAATCTGGTTGTGGTAAAAGCACTCTCGCAAAACTAATTGCCGGATTGTATCGGGTGGATGGGGGTAATATTCGTATAGGTATTTATAATATAGATGATATTGACCTCAGTTGTTGGCGACAACAAGTAGTATTAGTTCCCCAAAATGCTCATTTTTGGAGTCGCACGATTATAGCTAATTTCCGTCTTGCTTATCCAGAGGCAACATTTGAAGAGATTGTTAAAGCTTGTCAGCTTGCTAAAGCAGACGAGTTTATTACCAGGTTGCCTAATAAGTATCAAACCATATTGGGGGAGTTTGGTGCTAATCTTTCTGGCGGTCAGCAGCAAAGATTGGCTATTGCTAGAGGAATTGTTAGCGACCCACCGATTTTGATTTTGGATGAGTCTACTGCTAATTTAGATCCGGTGAGTGAAGCGCAGGTATTAGACAGGTTGTTGTCTCATCGGCGGGATAAAACTACGATTTTAATTAGTCATCGCCCGAAAGTGATTAGTCGGGCGGATTGGATTGTGTTTTTGGAAAACGGTAAATTGAACTTGGAAGGTACTCCTGAAGATTTACTCTCTAAGTCTGGAGAGCATTTAGATTTTCTGACTCCATAGTTATATTATCAAAATAATTGGGTCTAAAACCCCGCCTTTTAAGGCGAAACCTTTTTAGAGCGGAGTATAAATCCCTGTTACAAAAACCACTTATGATATCATGTCCGGATAATTAGTGATCAAAAAAACTTCCTCCTCCTTATACCTTAAAGCTTCCACCTATTCCTTTCTGTAGGGGCTATTAGCGACTCGCCCCTACGACTACCCTTATTTATAACTGTTCAACCGGACATGATATGACTTATGAATTCTGACTTCAGACTTCGTTAACACTGCCTCACCAATATTTTTTGTTAGAAAACTAGCTTTTTTTTTAGAGAATGATTATTATTATAAAGTATCTATTGGAGATTATCTGGTTGTGAACAAAACTAACGATCGCTTTGAAGTTGTAATTGTGGGGGCTGGGGCAGCTGGAATTGGCTGTGGCGTAGTCTTAAAAGATTTAGGAATTGAAAACTTTGTCATTTTAGAACGACATCAAGTCGGGGCTTCTTTTAGCCGTTGGCCAGAAGAAATGAAATTTATTACGCCGTCGTTTCCTGGTCATGGTTTTGGATTGCTGGATCTCAACGCAATAGTTTTAAATACTTCTCCTGCCCTCAGTTTTAGAAAGGAACATCTTTCGGGGGAAGAATATGCGATATATTTGGAGACTATAGCAGAGTATTTTCAACTACCTATAAAAACCGAGACAAATGTGAACACTATTGCAGCTTTACCTCAAGGCTTTGTCTTGGAAACTTCTCAAGGCGAGTTGCAATCGCAGTTTGTGATTTGGGCAGCAGGAGAGTATCAATATCCGAATCTTAATCCTTTTCCAGGGGCAGAATTGTGTATTCATAATTCCCAAATCAATTCTTGGAGAGAGCTTGAGGGGGACGAATTTGTAGTTATCGGAGGCTATGAAAGCGGTGTAGATGCAGCGTCATTTTTGGCAGCATTAGGGAAAAAAGTAAAGTTAATAGATCGCAACAGTAGCTGGTTAAACTTAGACCCAGATCCTAGTGTTTCTCTGTCTCCTTATACCCTAAAACGTTTAGAAGTAGCTTATTCTATGGGTCGGATCGAACTCATTGGAGACCAGCACATTGAAGCAGTCAAAGCAGAAAAAAAAGGATATGTGGTGGAGAGCGAGTACGAACAGTGGTTTAGTTCTACACCGCCAATTCTCTGTACGGGGTTTAATAGCAGTTTAGAACAAATCGCACCTCTATTTGACTGGTCAAATGGCTATGCAGCTCTGACTCAAGAAGATGAGTCTACCATAACTCCAGGATTATTTGTTGTCGGTCCTTCAGTGCGTCACGGCAATATAATTTTTTGTTTCATTTATAAATTTCGGCAGCGATTTGCTGTGGTGGGAAATGCTATCGCTCAACGTCTGGGAATCGATCCTAGTCCATTGGAAGTCTATCGCCGACAAGGTTTGTTCTTAGATGACCTTTCTTGCTGTAATGACGATTGTGTTTGTTGAACAATATTTATGCTGTGTTGGTATATCAGATATAGCAATCGGTCATAAAGAGGTGAGAAGGAAGTTCAAAGTGTAACTTAAGATCGGTTCCAATACCATCTGGGAAACCAAAAACTAAAGCCTACTAAGACTGCTAATAAAGGTGTACCCAAAGCTGTACGCACGATCAGAAAAATTTCGAGTGGCAACCAAATTTGGGATAAAACCAATAAGACTGCCGCAATTAGATGCACAACCCCCCATATGATAGTGAGAATGACCCAGGCAAACTTAAATTGTTTAGACTTACCAAACTCCGAATTGCCCAAACCTCCAACTTATGGTAGCTATTTCGGAGGATTAAAACAAGCCAGAAATGTTGGATATTTCTCAACCCACTCAACCGACAAATCTGACATTTTTACAAAAATCTATGTTCAAGGTATGGATATAGCGCTAGGGAGTAGGGAGTAGGGAGTAGGGAATAGTAGATTGTTCAACGGTTCCAGGATTTATAAATGTCCTAACGTTTTTGCGTAGTGCTATATCTCCGGGAAAGAGGGAACAGGGAACAGGGGAGAATAATTTACAATT
>JBFRWR010000647.1:0-9977 GCA_051439685.1 Trichodesmium sp. | reverse complement strand
CTAATCACCACTGCTGACTCGTAACTCAAAAATTTAATCGCGGGCAAAGATACTAAATGGCTTCTCTATAGCTTTCTAGATTTAGATATGTCTATTACAAACTTTTGAGGTTAATGGCAGATATCGAACTCCCACAATATTTGATAGTTTGACACTTGGCAGATTTGCCTGAAGTGATTGAAGTATCGTAACCTTAGACTAAACTTGGAGTAGTTTACTTTAATGGTGGGTCACATTTCTCGCAAAAATAAAGAGTTGGAACTTCAAAGGTATGTGACTTAAAGATGTAGTCAGACTTACCACTGTACTGCTTTAACCCAGATTCAAAATTTCTTTTAGCTATGTCTGCTTTTACTTTTTTATATGCATCTTCATATGCACCTACTGGTATAGACCCTAACGCTGCTACTCCTGCTGCTATAGACCCGAACGCTCCTCCTACATTCTTAAACCCTAACGCTGCTCCTGCTCCTACATTCTTTGGGTTGATACAATAGATGCCTGGGTATGGATCATAAAGCACTGAATTGTATATAGTTCATAAAAATATAGTCAAATATGACTAATCCTTATTTTGCAGGTGTTACCCTGACTGGGTGTTAGCGTAGCTCCTCCGCAGGAGGCACTACAACACCCTCTATCCCATAGTCAAAGACATTTGGGACTGCTTTTTTCATTATGTTTAAAGAACCACATCAGCATTGATTAACCCCATGCTTGCGGTACAGTACAAACCTCTTTTTACTCTTTTTCCTGAAAAGGTGACATGATTGTTCTCACCTTTCTTGTACACTGGAATCAAATCATTATCCATAAAGATCGCTTTTGAGGTATAAGATTCTTCTGTAATAATTACATCTATCCCTACCATCTTGGCTTTGTAAGATAACATTTCTATTAACTTATTATAGGGGACAGATACAAAATTTTGATTATTTCTTTTCCCTAGCTTGATCTTTTGCTTCCAGTCTTGATTGTGCCCTATTATTAATGTTCCTATTTTCTCATTAATCAGGGTATTAATAATCAAACAAGATGCTTTATGAAGATAATCATTGATTTTAAATTCTCTTTTATTGCAGAGTTATTAAATTTTGTCAAATACTTAGTAGCTCTTTTGTCCAAATCAACGAAGATATTTGACATTATGTGATTATATATGACTATATTTATGTATAACGTTTATTATACCTAATTAATAGCTGAAAATAATCACACTTTTTTTCTATAGCAGGGAATAGGGGGGAAACTTTGCCTAGTCTAAGATTCATTATTATTATATGTCCAGATTAGTATATATTCGCGCCCTACCTTTTTATTGCTGTATATAATTCATGGGCCTTTATCTGCAAATAATACCTGTTTAGTCAAATATCCAGGTTATTAAGTAGGATGGTCAAAAATATATTTAATTTTCCACAAAAAGCAAGTTTAATCTTAAAGCTATGAGTGACATACCACAAAATGCTCCCAACCAACAAGCATCAACAAATTCAGTAGAGATAGAAAAGTTAATTGGTTTGCTACGTCGCAAAGAAGGTAACTGGATAGAGTGGGGACAAGCTTGTGCTACCCTACAAAAAGCTGGATATACTTCTCAGCAAATATTTGAGGAAACAGGATTTGAACCAGTACAACAAAACCAGGTAATAGTAGGGTCTCAAGTATATCAAAGTATTGTCAATCCTAACATTAAAGAAAATGTTATATCAAGGTTCCAGAGAACTGGTAGTGATATTCTGTATGAACTGAGAATTTTAACTCAGCCACAAAGAATTATTGCCAGTGAGTTTATTGTTGCCCATAATCTTGATGTGGATGATGCTAAAGACTTAGCAAAAGCCATCAAAGATTTTGCTCGACTCAAAACAATACCAGAAGGATTTTCAGATAGTCCTGGAGATATTATAGCTTATCAATGTTGGAAACAAGCAAGGCAACAAAACGATTTACAACAAAGGTCCCGTCTAATTGCTAAAGGTCTGAGATTAGCAGAATCTGAAACATCCAGAAAACAGCTAGAACAACTATTAACAGATTTTACCGTTGTTTCCCAAAGACCAAAACCACGTTTACCAGTTTATCGACTAGAGCAAGAAGAAGAATTACCTCGTATACTACCCGTAGTAGGAAAATTTCCCCTCAGTATAGAAGATTATCAAGGTGTACCTTTAGTAGAAGAAATAGAACCATTTAAAATAGTCAAATTTGCTGGTGGAGCAGGTGCTTGGGTAGCAATACCTGGATGGCAAGTTATTATGCAAGCTGAAGATCCAGTAGTAATAATTGAAGATAGCGATCGCTTACCTACTCCTATACCGGGTAAAACTGAAGAAGTTTTATTAATAATAGATAGAAGTAAACGTCAATGGTCTGAAGATGGTTATTTTATTCTAGAGCAAGCTGGAAAAATAGAAATGCAGTGGTTTGATGAGCAGCCTAATATATCTTTATTAGGAAGAGCTTTACTGGTATTAAGACCGAAAAAAATTCTCGATGGAGAACTTATTAAAGACCTTTGGCAAATTGAAGAATAGATATCTTCATAAAATAGGGAGTAGGGAGTAGAGGAGAGAGGGAGTAGGGGAAGTAGGGGAGTAATTTTGTTGCTCAACTATGCACCCAAAATGCGCTCCTTTTTGAGCATCAATAGCTGAAAAATAGGTACTTTTTCCAGACCTGAAAAAGCACCTTATTTCTTGTAAATACTTTTAGATTTAATCAGCAAGCCTACTTAGTGGCAGTAGTCAAATATCGAAAGTTATAATTATTATTTTATTGATAAATCAAACAATTTCTGTTCATTTAAAGATGAAATTTTTGATTGTCTATCCTATTAATTTATGAAGCTGATATGTGAAAAGTTGAGAAGGGATAAACTTTAATATTTAAGCATAATCTTCTCTTCAAGCAGTTTCCTAATTAATGAAGTACATATATTTACGGTTTTAGGCAGTAGGGGTGATTAGAAAACAGGCAAAAACACTCTTTTAGGTGTATCACATTAACATGGAATTTGCTGTATTTTTTGTGTTGATAGATAATAAATATAATATAGCGGATTTCGTCTTGCTCTCAAACTATAATTCCAATAGGCAAATCCACAGCACTTTCCGCTATTATGAGGTACTTATGTTTATGTTTTAGGGAAGAGGTAACAAGGAATAGAAAAAAATATTTCTGAGTGTTTAGTTGTACCTCCTAAGTACGAAATATTCTGTATAAAACTCCCCACACTTCCCACACCCACTAATTCATCCGGCAAATATGCAACGCCTTTTCCTCTCTCTCCTGATTGTTTATTAACTACTAACTAATTGTAAGTATTTAACTATAGTCTATCTAAAATTATGAGCAAAACAAAAGATGAAAAATCAACTATTCCGATGATGAATCTACCTTGGATAGACTCACCATTTTTTGAACAAATTTTTAACCAATTAACTGTAGATAACGAGACCAAAAAACTTGTAAAACAATTTGCCGAACAAGGTTACATTATTATCGACGATCTAGGCATAGAAAATATTCAAAAAACCATAGATAGAATAGTTCAAGAATTAACTCCCATATATGGAGACAAAGGCAAAATTGATTCAGCTTGGATTTATCACGACAGAATCCAAGATGCTTGGACATTTAATCAAGATGTCAAAAAAATTGCCACTGCCCCCAAAATTATTAACCTATTAAAAATACTTTATCAACGAGAACCAATCCCATTTCAAACCCTTAATTTTAAGTTTGGTACTCAACAATCTACTCATAGTGATAGTATACATTTTAGCTCAATTCCAACTAGATTTATGTGTGGAGTTTGGATAGCTCTTGAAGATATAGATGCCAACAATGGTCCGCTACATTATTATCCTGGTAGTCATAAATTACCAGTTTTTGATTTAAACGATTTAGGAATTACAGGTAGTTATCAAAATAAACCCTACGATACTTATCATATATATGAACAATTTTTACAGTCATTAATTGTAGAGAAAAGTTTAGAAAAAGTCGAACTTTATGTGAAGAAAGGACAAGCTTTAATTTGGGCAGCAAATTTACTTCATGGAGGTAGTCCAGTCTTAGATAAAAATAGAACTAGATATAGTCAGGTGACACATTATTACTTTTCTGATTGTATGTATTATATTCCCTTATTATCTGACCCATTTTTACATAGGATTCATCTAAAAGAGGTGAAAAATATGATTACAGGAGAAGTAGTAAATCATATTTATAATGGTGAAAAAGTTTCAATTAATCCTGAAGAGTATGAAGTCGAAAAGTTAAAATATCAGTTATTACAATTTGAGAGTGAATTAGAAAAATTACGACCTCTGGCAATAGCATCTCAAGATGAACTTAATGTGTTAAAACCGCAGTTACAAACAGTTGAATCAGAATTAGAAAAATTACGAAGTTATTTATATAATGCAGCAACAGAAATGGAGTTATTAAAATCTCAAAATCAACTACTTGAAACAGAATTAAAAAGATTGAGAGAACAGTTATATCAAGTCAGTTAAATAATGGATAATGGATAATGGATAATTAATAATGGATAATGGATAATTGATAATTGATAATTGATAATTGATATAGTCATTTTAAATAAGGATGAAACACTTTTTTAGCTGAAACCGTTTCTAGATAAAGAAACACTCGTCCCAGTCTTATTCAGAATGACTATAATTGATAATTACCTCTCCCTTTTAGGTAGAGGATTGATCCTTAAGGAAAAAAATAAATTTTTTCCCCTTTCAAGGCTATGCTTTATAAACATCTTTCTTAATATAAAACTTAGACATTACAGACAAGTTATGTGTAAGTCTGGGAAAGGCTTTTTCGGGAGAAAATTGTATTGAAAAATAGACTATGAGTCAGGACTGTAGACAAAATTCTTACTCCCCCCTCTTCCCACCCTCCTACAAAGGTTTCAGGAGTTCCTGATCAAGGATAGCTTTCTAGGAGAGGCTTTTAACCTGAATTATTTAATTATTTAATTATTTAATTATTTAATGATTAATTATTAATTATTCGGTAACTTATATCAAGTTTAATTAAGATTGTTATAATAAATTAGTTATCTCCAGAAAAGAGGAAAAAGGAAATAAAGAACAGGGAACAAGAAGAAATAATTGATAATTTATGGATGATAAATTGATTTTATTTTTGATTATTGGAGATGTCTAATTAGCAATCTTTAGTCATCTGCAAGATAACTTTTGCTATGCCGCCCAGAAATTTATTTCTTGGCAGATGACATAGTTAGCCAAGGATTAGAATCCTTGGCTAATAGTTTAAGTCATCTGAAGATAACGCTTGAGAATTATGCTTAATATTATCATCAAAAAACTGGGCTTAGTTATTTTTAAATTTCAACAAAACTACCTTAACTATCAGAATAACTACGAGTTCTTAAGTAACCCAACTCCTTCATCTTTAGTAAGACTTTTTCTTTACTTTCTATAACTGATTCTAAATGAGTTAAACACTCAACTTCAGGATTAATCGGTTTTTCATAAGGTAAATCAATGCCAGTAAAATTTTGAATTACTTCCGTTCTTGCAAGTTTGTAAAGCCCTTTTTCATCCCGTCCTTCACAAATTTCTAGAGGTGAATTAACATATACTTCAATAAAATTTCCAATGCGTTTTCTCACCTCTGAACGAACTTGAATATAAGGAGAAATAGCAGATACCAAAACAATCACACCATTGCGAGTTAAAAGGTGAGATAAAAAACCAATTCTCCGAATATTTTCATCCCTGTCAGCTTTACTAAAACCTAAATTTTTGCCAATATCTTGACGGACAAACGTACTATCAAGAACTTCCACTGAATAACCAAGCGATCGCAAATCTTCAGCCACTGCAAAACTAAGGGTGGTTTTACCAGCACAACTTAAACCCGTAAACCATACTGTCACACCAGTTTGATTAGTTATTTTCATTCACCAAATCCTTCAAAAAAATCAAGTTTAAATTCCCATTTTGATTCAGGATTTAAACTTCAATCGACTTATTGACTTAAAATATTAAATATGATAACATTATTGTTTGACTTGCAACAAGTAAAAATTCTTTTTTTCAGACATAATGTAAATATCAAATTAATTCAAACAGCCATAGTCAACTAATAAAAACAAGCTAATAATAACTATCTATTAATAATAAGAAATTATTATCCCTGTTTTCTATGCCAAACCGCTGTATGAATTCTGAGAAAACCCCTACCTTAAAATTTAATTATTATTAATAATCAATGCAAAATATTCAACACCTTCGTACATGGTTACGCATATCTCGTCAACCTCAGTATCGTTGGGTTTGGTTTGTAGCAGCAGCACTAATATATATAAGTATTATGCTATTTCCCATGGGAGGATTAGAAAAAGAAGCAAAAGGAGCCTTAGCTGTATTTGGAGTAACAGCATTCCTGTGGGCAACCAATACCCTACCAGTAGCAGTTACAGGCTTAATGGTACTATTTTTAATTCCCGTGAGTGGCAGTCTTTCTCCCACAGAAACCTATGCCTATTTTGGTAATAAAGCAGTATTTTTTGTATTAGGAGCATTTATTCTAGCCAGTCCTATTCAACGTTCAGGACTTAGCACCCGTCTTGCTCTAACAGTAGTATCCCGCTTTGGTAATACTCAAAATACCCTAATTGCCTCCATCTTAATTCTGTCAGCACTCATGTCTTTTGTAATTAGTTCTTACGCAGTCACAGCCATGTTATTCCCGGTAGTGATAGAAGTTATCCAAGCAGCAGGAGCTAGACCAGGTGGACGTTTTGGACTAGCAGCATTCTTAGCTTTAGGATGGGGTTGCGGTATTGGTGGTATAGCAACCTTACTTGGTGGTGCTAGAGCGCCTCTAGCATTAGGACTATTGCGCAGTACAACCAAAGGCGAATACGATATTAGCTTTGTTGAGTGGTTTATTTATTCTATACCCTTAGTTGTACTGATGTTAATAGTAGCTTATTTCGTACTATTGCAGATAGGTAAAGGTACAGTCGTTTCCTTACCCACTGCTCGAAAATTTCTGGAAATGAGAGCAAAAACTATAGGTAAAATTTCCTCAAGAGAAATTGGCACATTAGTCTTAGTCACAGTAATAGTCTTATTATGGATTTTTCAGGGAAAAGCCTGGGGACTAGATACAATAGCCTTCTTTGGCGTTGTATGCAGCTTTATTTTTGGCTTGGCAAATTGGCAAGAAGTAGAAGAAGATGTCAACTGGGGTATTTTTTTGATGTATGGTAGTGCTATTGCTCTCAGCGCAGTATTACGGGACACAGGAGCAGCACAAGCATTAGCAGAAAGTTTGTTAGGTTCCTGGATAAATTCTGGTTTTGTTTGTTTTGTGGCAATGGTTTTGATTATTACTTTCTTGACAGAGGGAATGAGTAATGCTGCTGCAGTGGCCGTTTTGATGCCAGTTGGCTTGGCTTTAGCTGCTAAATATGGTATAGATCCAAGGGCAATGACATTAGGTATTACTCTACCATCAGGGTTGGCTTTTCTATTACCAGTCAGTACCCCTGTAATGGCCATTATTATTGGTAGTGGTTATGTATCCCCTGCAGAAGCTTTTAAGCGTGGCTTATTGCTAAAATTAGTGGGAACTTTGATTTTCTTGGGAATGGCGAAATTTTATTGGCCTTTATTTGGCTTAGGGGTATAAAATATGAGTATTTGGTTGGTGCTGGCAAATCCATACTCTTACGATCGAGCAATGTGGAAAGCAGTCTCAGAAGCACAAAAACTGCAAACTAAATTGAGAGTTGTGTTTTTTATTAACAATAGTTCAGTTCACGATGTAATTGGTGAACTGGGGCAAACTGGTTGGTTGGGTTCTAATCCTTTGCATAAACTACAAAATTCTATGCTGGAGGGTTATCGCGCTCTTGCTGGAGATGTTTTGCAGCGGGTAAAACGTAAAACTGCAGAAAAGGGAATGCAATTAGAAGATGAGGAAGTAATAGAAAGACCTGATTTAGAGAAATATCTCAGTGAACTTGTAGAGCAAAATGCAGTAAAAATTATCATTGCTGGTCCTCAATTGCTGACTACGAAAATTGGGAATTTACCAAGTATAGCAGAGTATATTGAGGAAAATTAGGTTTGAAATTCTGCCGATACCAAAACTTTGTTTTATGGTAAGGTCTAGTGGTGTATAAAACAGATTTGCGGTCTATGAAGAGGAGTTTGGGAGTAGGTCATATCAAATCCGGGCGTTGGTCAATCAAGCTATGAAACCTAAATTTTGCCCAATATAAAATGCTTTTTAGTTAATAGCTAGACTATCGCCATTAAAACAGAATCATAGCCAAAATCACCAACACCCAAATCCGTTGGCTTCGGAGTAATATAATTTCTATCGTCATACCATTTCTCTGTAACAATGCGCTTAATCATTCTTACCCAGACCTGAATTTTTCTATAGCTGTTACCTTTTATTAAGCGCAACTTCATGGAGAAATGGTATCAGTAGGAACAAAAGGCTGTTCTACTCTAGAATATCAATAAACTATTCCTCAAAATTAAATTATACCAATGCTACCGGATTTAGTATGAATAAATAGGGCTTGCTGATTAAATATCAAAGGATTGACAGATAAAGGTAAGTGCAATTTTATGTCTTGAAAAAGTACAAGGTTTTTGTTCTCAAAAGCTGAAAAAGTTAGGATGAAAGGTTGACTATTGGCTGACAAATCAAGGGATAATTCTGACTCCTACCTCCTCGCTCATTCCCTATTCTTCCTGTCTCCTGTCTCCTGTCTCCTGTCTCCTACCCTCACCCATAACACTTTTTCAGCAAACCCTAAATAGTCCTGTGCTATCAGATTGGTAAACTAATCATAAACTCAGTTCCTTTTCCTAATTTTGAACTACAAGTAATTTTACCTCCATGTTTTTCTTCTACTATTTGCCGAGAAATTGATAAACCTAATCCTGTTCCTTTTCCCACTGGTTTTGTGGTAAATAAATGACCGAATATTTTGTCTTTAACTTCCTCACTCATACCCATACCATTATCTCGAATACGAATAATTGCCTGTTGTTTTTCTGAGTCAATTTCTGTAGTAATAGTAATCTGATTTGGTGCTGCTTTTATTTCCTGAAAACTTTTCCCGGAATTACTTTCTTCTAAAGCATCAATGGCATTAGCAATCAAATTCATAAATACTTGATTTAATTGTCCGGGATAACAATCTACTTCTGGCAGTTCACCATAATTTTTTACTACTTTTATTTCTGGGCGAACTTCATTAGCTTTGAGTCGGTGTCTGAGAATTAATAAAGTGCTATCTATTCCATCATGGATATTAAAAGCAACCTTGGCAGTTGTATCAGAACGAGAGAAAGTTCGCATAGATTTACTAATCTCTGCAATCCGTTCTGTTCCTTCTTTCATTGACTCAATTAATCCTGGTAAATCTGTCAATAAATAATCTAATTCTATCTCTTCAATTTTCGCTTGAGTTGTTTGACTATTCCAATCAATACCTTGTTGATAAAGCTCCAACAAATCAATTAAATCCTGAATATATTCAGTAGCGTAATCTAAATTCCCAGAAATAAATCCCACAGGATTATTAATTTCATGGGCAATACCAGAAACTAACTGACCAATTGAAGCCATTTTTTCGTTTTGAACAAGTTGTAGTTGTGTTTGCTCCAATTGTTGAGCATAATTCTGGGTTTGTTGATAGAGTATGGCGTTTTCTAGGGAAATAGCCGCTTGGGAACAAAGTAAACTTAATACTTCCACTCGTTCGCTGGTAAATGCTCCAGTAATTTGATTATTTTCTAGATAGAGAATACCGATCGCTTGACCCCGATCTTTTAAAGGCAAACATAAAATAGACTGAGGTTGATGCTTCTGGATGTAAGCATCTTTTGCATAAGCATTTTCCTGACTAGCATTTTCCAAAATAAATGGCTTTTGGCTACGTTTGACTTGGTTGA
>JBFRWR010000646.1:0-15380 GCA_051439685.1 Trichodesmium sp. | reverse complement strand
GTTGGTCCTGTTGGTCCTGCTGGAGCTGATGGTTTACCTGGTCCTGCTGGTCCTGTTGGTCCTGCTGGTCCTGTAGGTGCGACTGGTGCCCCTGGTCCTGCTGGTCCTGTTGGTCCTGTTGGTCCTGTGGGTGCAACTGGTGCCCCTGGTCCTGAAGGTCCTGTGGGTGCAACTGGTGCTATCGGTCCGGCTGGTCCTGCTGGTCCTGTGGGTCCTGCTGGTCCTGTGGGTGCAACTGGTGCTATCGGTCCTGCTGGTCCTGCTGGTCCTGTGGGTGCGACTGGTGCCCCTGGTCCTGCTGGTCCTGTAGGTCCTGTAGGTCCAACTGGTGCCACTGGTCCTGCTGGTCCTCCTGGTCCTCAAGGTCCTCCTATTCCAACATTCCCAATAGGCTACATAATTGCTGGAGACAACGCTCCGGCAGACTTTTTAACTGGGGAAATTGTTTTGTGGCCTGGTCTATCTGTGCCACCTGGTTTCTTCTCTCTTGAAGGTCAAGTATTGCCGATCGCTGGTAACGGTGAGCTATTCAATGTAGTAGGTACTCAGTATGGAGGCGATGGAGTGAACAACTTCGTATTACCTAATTTGGTTAACATTAGCCCAGTTGGTCGTCCTCTGAATAATGCAACACCTGTTCAAACAGACCCAGTTACAGGCGTATTGTTAGTTCAATTACCTAATGGCGATATAGTTACTGCTGACCAGGTGCCTAATGCAGTGGTAGATGGCGTTCCAATAAACGTCCAAAATCCAACTGTGACAGTTTAATACTTGATAGAAGTGTCACAAAGAAGATTACCTGAGAAACTTGCATTTGCTTAATTAATGAGATACCTAATAAAGCTAAACTGCTTTTAATAGAAATCTACTAAGAGAAATCTGATAGGTAATTTCAACCCATCAGATATCACGAAAAACTAATAAAAAAACCTTGCAGGTTAGAAGAACTTGCAAGGTTTTTTTACTACTATAAATAACTATAGGAATATGATTTTAGTTGTGAGATATTGGAGATTTTTTGTTGCGCAGGAATAGGAAAGGAATAAATAAGAATAAGATAATTGCTATATTGTATACTTTAAAGTTACACCTCAATTCTCACATCTGATTTCTGATTACTATAGATGAAATTTTTGATTTTCTGATTGAAACTGTAGTAATTTGACTGAATTTGACAAAAAGTTTCTAAGAACCTAATTTAAAAGCTTCTAAAAATAGACCGTAAGTAAAGCCAATTTTAAAACCATTCAAAATATCTATTCCTAAAGAACGTGCAATTTTGCCTCTACTGCCAAACACTAACCAGTTTAATATTTCAGTAATTAATAAACAAATTAAAGCATATAAAACATCTAAGTAACCTTCTTGTCCGGCAATAGTAGAAACAGCAGTTGCCGTAAAATTACCAAACAATAAACTAATAACTAATAGAGAGATTCGACGCCAAGGATTAAGTAACCATTGTCTAAATCTTTCAAAAATAACGTTGAGTAATCTATTAAGACGGGTACTTTGCATAGATGATGTTAAATATATTTTGAATTTACAGGATTTTCAAGTAATAAAAATACTTTGGGTAGTCTCAGATGAGAGAAGAATAGACTTGAGAAGGTATCTATAAAATAAATCTTTAGGGATTACTTTTGGGTTGGCTAGGGGTAATTATAAGAGTTCACTATTAATTTTATAGCAGTTTTGTACTTGATGAGGTAGAAAGTTTCAGGAGTTTAGGGAATAGGTAACGGAGATTAGTCTTAAACTGTACTTTACTATCTTGAAAAGTTCTCTAAATATTAATCTTCACCTTTTCTTGTTGTGTGGCGTGATTTTTAACCCACCCTACTGAACCGACACACCTTAAATAGTCCGTTAGATGGGGAGTGTGGGGAGGGTGGGGAGAAAAAGACACTCTCGACAAAAATCTATTGCACAGTTTTAGCTGTGTCAGTCTACTACTAGATTCATGCACTTTAAATAGGATTTGCTGATTAAATCTCAAAGCATTTACAAGAAATAAGCTACCTTTTTAGGTCTGGAAAAAGTATCTAGTTTTTGGGTCTTGATGCTCAAAAAGGAAAGATACCCTCTTAACCTTTGATGTCAAACAAAAATTAGGATAGTCAGTTTATATGAAGTTATTAACTAAACAAATATTTCTCACTTCTAAATCTAGGAATATATTTACCTAATATCTATAGCAATCAGGAATCAGATGTGAGAATTGAGATGTTCCTGAAAAAGTATGGAATATAGCATTGAGCATACTTAGAAAATACATTTTTTTCTTCTTTTCTGTTCCCTGTTCCCTGTTCCCTGTTCCCTAAAAGTTTCCAATATCTAACAATTCAAATCATATTGTTATATCTACCCACTGGATTTCAATTCTTAGAAATCTTACCAATTTGGGATTTTAGTAACTCTTCTGTCTCTTAATACTTATTTGACAAACAGTGTCTAAACGCAGATATTTGACATTATTTGACTATATAGGAATCCTATTTTATTCGTGGCAAAAATCTTACTACTTTTTAGGGAATAGGGAAAACTTAACTGGAAGTAAGAGTTTCAACTTTTTTATTTACTTTTTAATTACCTGCAACCTATGGGCGGATTGCTATATATGACTAGATTTATGTACAACGTTTATTATACTTTCTTTGCCAGAAAAAAAATTAACCTTGAAACCAGGGGATATTTTAGTTGTATTTGTTCAATATCGCTCTCGTTTATATTGGAGACCTGATGTTGTGGGAGAAACAAATTTTCCTATTTAGAATAGAGAAACATGAGAATGGCAGTTAATTGTCAGGCCATAAAAAAAGATAGTATTGGTAATTATGCTAATTTCCAGCTAAATTATAAGCTTTAAGACTTACAAAGGATAACTTAAGCCGAATGAAATTAATACACAATCTAGAATTTATCCATTGGTTTAAAACTCAACCAAGAAATCATCTTGTCACATTAGCACTTTCTATTTTATGGGTTTTATTACTTGTTTGGTTAGCCTTCTTTTGTAACCTTGGTAATATTGGTTTAATTGATGAAACAGAACCACTTTTTGCCGAAGCTGCTCGTCAAATGGTAGGAACTGGAGATTGGATTACACCTTATTTTAATGGAGAAACTCGCTTTGATAAACCACCTTTAATTTACTGGTTAATGGCGCTCGCTTATTATCTTTTTGGTATTAATGAATGGTCTGTTCGTCTTCCTTCTGCTATATCTGCAACTTGCCTCTCTTGTTTTGGTTTTTACATCCTTTATAGATACGGTTATTATTATCTAAATCATCAGATATATTCCTATAAAAATAAATCTTTAATGGTGAGATTATTAATAGCATGGATTGGTACTGCAATGATTGCCCTGAATCCAGAAACTATTGCTTGGGGACGTATTGGAGTATCGGATATGTTATTAACTGGCTGTATGTGTTCGGCACTATTTGCCTTTTTTATGGGATATGCTTCACAAACAGAAAATACTCATTTTTCTAGTCTTAAAAATAGCAAAATTCTCAAAGGTAAACCCACATCAAAACCTGATAATAATCAATTATCAAAAACTACCAAATCAGCCAAATTTAACAAATGGTATTTAGCTTTTTATATCCTTATATCTTTAGCGGTTCTTGCCAAAGGTCCGATCGGAATTGTTTTACCCGGACTAATTATTGGTTCCTTTCTATTATATGTAGGTAATTTTGTTCAAATCTGGCAAGAAATAAATATTTTGCGGGGAATTTTAATTTTTGCAACTATTACATTGCCCTGGTATATTCTGGTAACTTTAATCAATGGCAAAGAATATATTGATAGTTTTTTTGGTTATCACAATTTTGAACGTTTTACTAAAGTTGTAAATCACCATCAAGCACCCTGGTACTTTTACTTTTTAGTCGTACTAATTGGTTTTGCACCCTGGTCAATTTATTTACCCATGGCGATCGCTAAAACTAAATTTTGGCAACGCCGTTATTGGAGTAATCAACCTCGACATCAACAGTTAGCTTTATTTGCTTTTTTCTGGTTTATTTGTATTTTTATTTTCTTCTCTATAGCAGTTACTAAATTACCTAGTTATGTCTTACCATTAATGCCAGCCGCAGCAATCTTAGTTGGATTATTTTGGAGTGATATTCTTATTAATCAAGATGCAACTTCTACTCATCTAAATAAAGTCAATCATAATTATCCTCAATCAAGTTTCAACTCTCAGAATAATTCTGTTAAACCTGTTGCCAAATCAGTCATAAATACTACTAAATCTCAAGGCAGATTTTTGTCTTTTTCAGTAGTCGCCAATATCATTTTTTTATTAATTTTAGCCATAGGAATTATTTTAAGTTTTAACTGGCTAGATGGAGATCCAGCTATGCCATATTTTCCTGAAATAATTAGAAAATCAGGTTTATTAATTCGTGGCGGATTAATATTAATAACCACAGCAATATTTATCGGATTTCTTTTCCAGAAAAAGCAAACTTCTTGGGTCTGGAGTGCTAACTTTATTGGATTAGTAGCTTGTTTAATTTTTACTATTAATCCGATGATGTTTTTAGTCGATCAAGAACGTCAATTACCTTTACGTCAATTAGCTCAAACTATTGTTGAAGTTAGACAACCAGGAGAAGAAATAATTATGATTAGCTTTGAGAAACCTAGTTTAGTTTTTTATACCAGACAACCAGTAAAATTTTTCCGACGCGCCACAAATGCTAGGGAATATCTAGAGAAAATTGTGGAAAAAGACTCTTCTGGTAATATTGTATTAATTGGTTATCCAAAAAAATTTATTCATGTAGGATTAGAACCAGGGCAATATCAATATTTAGACAGTCGAGGCGCTTATCAATTAGGTAAAGTTCCTAAAAGTCTTTTCTTGAAAAGTCATTCAACTAACAATTAATAATTAACAATCATTCAAATAAATAATTACCTCTCTTGAAAAGAAAAGGAGAGGCTTTAACTCTTAGATTATTCGGTAAATCTTAATCTTCAATATAATATGCAAGCTCTTCAGAATCTTTAATTCTGTTCAAATTTTTGTTCGTAGTTAAGTTTCAATAGCAAATCCCAATCTTGACGCGCTTTAGGAGACCAAAGCCAATTTTTTTGTAGTTGTCTAATATGAAATTCTTGACCAGCTTTTCTCATAACTTTACCAGCATATTTAACAGCTTGAACGGGAGTTTTTTGTGAATTTTGAGCATATTTAAGTGTGACTAATCCTAGACCTGCATAAGCATTTAAAGCTTCTCTATTCTTAACAGATAAATTGCTCTGGTAGTTATCCGAAACAGGAGGATTTTTTTCAATTTCTGGGGCAATTTCTCCAGATAAAAGCAACACTTTTCTCCAAGCTGTTTCAGCTTTTTCTATCTCTCCTTTTGTGTAATAAGCAAACCCTAAAGCATTTTGATATTGAATATTATCTGGAATTTTGGCAGTCGCTTTTTCCCAATAACTTATAGCTTCATCTATGAGGTTATTTTGATTTTTATCTTGGAAAAATTCCCAAGCTAATCGACCTTTGAGAAAATTAATTTCTGGATGGTCACTGAGTTTTTCTGGCACAGCATCTATAACTCCTTTAGCGTTAACTAATTCTCCTTTTTCTAATAGTGTTTCTACTACCAATTTACCAGCCAGAATATCATTTTGATTAAACTGTTGAATTGCCAGGTTCTGTAATTCTGGGCTATTATTAATTGTCTCATTAACAAGTGGAGTCCTGTTATATTCATAGTTCAAAATAGGAGAAGGTGCTTTGGGTAATTTAGGACTCTCTTGTAATGAACGATTGAAATTAATTAGGTTAGTACCCAACAAGAACATCATTCCTAAAATTGCATATCCTATAGTAATTGCAAACTTCTTAGCCATTTTGTTTTTGTCCTTTAAATTTAAGTTTTACACTAGCTTATACCCTACTTTCTAAAAGACTGGTTCTTCTTTCTTTATTAACATCAAATGAAAGTTCTCTTATCTATAGCAATATGATTTGAATTGTGAGATATTGGAAAGTTTTAGGGAACAGGGAACGCTTAACTGGGAACAGAGAAGAAGAAAAAAATGTATTTTTAAGTACGATCAATCCTATTTTTCATACTTTTAAGGAACATCCCAATTATCACATCTGATTCCTGATTACTATATTTTGATTGGATAATTTAGAAGACCTTTCTGTAGAAAATCTAGGAATGGGTGGAGTAAACGCATCAAGACTTTTTGAACCTTCTTTATTATCAGTTGTAGGGGTATTAATACTGCTATAGGTTGTTACTCTAATGGTGTCTGACATAAAAATAATTACTCCTTAATTATTTCTTGACTAAGTATTCAAGTAAAAGACAAATATCTTTCCACTGCAGAAAATCTCTGACTAAATACCAACTCATCATTGATACTTATTACCCACATTCCGCACTTCAATTTGTAGTATCACAATTAGCACGAAAAGCTGTGGGCTGGTAAGTATTTATACTCTATGAATATCTCTATTTAACTTTCTCCTGAGTCAAATTATCAGGAAAATATTAAGCATAAATACTTGCTTAATAGTTCACGACTATGACTTTCTCCTGAATTCTGACTCCTGACTCCTGACTCCTGACTCCTCATTCCGTAATACATTTTGTCGTGCGGAATGTAAGTTATTAGATAATCTCTTTCTTAATCATTAAATAATTTTCAGGAAATTTTGCGTAGAGTAATAAAATTGAATTAGGTGGAAAATTAAAATTAAAATTATAGAATAGAAAAATTTTACCCGGAATACCTATTATTAAAGCCGTATAAAAGAAACCAGAAAAATTTTCAGCCCCAATCATACTTACTTAACTTCTGAATTCTAAATTCTGATTTCTTAACTCTTCATACTGGAGAGAACGTCAAATGATCTTTAATTTCTTCCAATAAATTTGCTATTGATAAATCAGAAGGTAAAATTTTTGTAGCAATCTTGCTCAAGACTAAATTGAGATTTTCTTGTGTTAGGTTTTTGGGTAACTGATAATTAGAATTTTCCAATACCAATATAGGTATTTTTGTCTTTATTTGCTCTAAATTAGATAATCCTTTATCTAAACCTAACGGCAACTTACCCTGCAAACAAATTAATAGTAAATCTACACTTTGATTCTGCAACTGATGCAAAATTTCCACCCAAGATTTACCAATTAAACCTCTAAATCCAGAAGTTTGTATATACTGAACTAATACCTGTGTACTATCAATTGGTAATTTCGTTTCTTGAAAATCTTGCCAATTTTGATTACTAATTTCTGCATCAGAAATCAAACTAGACAAAAGCGGTGAATCAAGAGTATTATCACCTAAATTTACCTTGATTGTTTCTTTGATTAAATCTGAATAATTACTTGTAGCTTTTTCAGATAAAACATCAGTTTCAGGAAGTGTAAAATCTATAATATTTGCCACATCCATAACTAATATAGTTGGTAGAGAATTCATACCTCCAGCAATAGAAATTACTTGCCACAAAGCAGAAGTTAAATCTTGATCATTAGGTTCTATTTCTGATAAATTATTAGCATTTGTTTCAAAAGCCAAGCAAGGAAAAACAGACAGTTTTTTTATTTGATTAGCAGCTTGAGTAGTTTCATAATCCAAAGTTACTAAAGGAAGAGCTGCCAAAGTAGAATATTGACTTAATTTATGAATAAATTCAACTGGATTTACCGAATTGCCTACTCTTTCTATCAAAATAACATTAGGCTGCCAAATCTTAGCAAGTAAATTAGCTTGAGCTAAATCATCTGCTTCAATTACTCTATATTCAATAGGAAGTGAAAGAAACTTCTTCTCATATATTGACTCTGTTTGATTCGGCTGGTTAAACTCATACTTACCCGGAATTAAACGTAGAATTACTAACTTTTGATAATCTTGTTTTTGTTCTTGTTTTTGTTCTTGTTCTTGTTCTTGTGCATTAGTAAATTCTGCCAAAACTTCTTCTAATGCTGACTGTTCGATAGGTAAACTTAAAAAATCACTTACACCATTAATCATCCCTTGCTCTTTATCTCCCCTAGTAGCAGTTATCACTACAGGAATCTGACAAGTATCCGCATCAGCTTTAAGTAGAGTTAAAAAATCCCAACCTGATAAAAGTGGTAATAATGGATTGAGAAATATTAATTTTGGTTGTAATTTTCTCGCCTTTTCTAATGCTTCCGTACCAGAACGTGCAATAACCACCCGATAACTTAAACCCGTTAACTTATTTGTTAAATCTTCAATAAATCTGGGAACAGCTTCAACAATTAATACTAAACGAGATGAATAATTAACAATAGGTAACTGATAATTATTAATCGGTAATTTACTATCCTTTTTAGTTCGCATTCTATTATTTTGATGAGACATTAATCCTTCCTGCTCAAGATAATCATCCCCTGCCAATTTCTCCATGCCTAAATCTTTTCGAGGAGGAGTAGGTGGTAAAATCAAAGTAAACTCACTACCTTTACCTTCCTGAGAAATAAAAGTAACATCCCCACCATGTAGACGAGCTAAACGTTGAGTCAATACCAAACCTAAACCAGTTCCTTCAAACTGACGACTCAGAGGATTTTCTAATTGTTGAAACTTCTGAAAAATCAAATGTTGCTTATCTGCTGGAATACCAATACCAAAATCCCAAACACTAAAAGTTATCCACCTTTCCCATCTAGCTACTTTCAATCCCATCTGGCCATCTGCTGGAGTAAATTTTAAAGCGTTAGATAACAAATTCACCAACATCTGGCGCAAACGTAATTCATCTGCCAACAAAATATTTAAACCAGTTTCTATTTTCAAGGTATACTTCTTTTGGATAGAATCAGGAAATAGAGAAGCAGATTCTCCTTGAGAATGGTTATTCTGTAGTTGTAAAGCTTCTTGAAAAGCCCGCTCACAAACTTGCCGAATTTTAACTGGTTCTGGATTTAACTCCATTTGGCCAGTTTCCATCCGAGTCAAATCTAGAATATCATTAACTACGGCCATTAAATGACGACCACTTTGATGAATTAGTTGAGCATAACGAGCTTGACGTTCATTCAGAGTTCCTAAAGTCTGCTCTTTCAACAAATTTGATAAACCCAATACAGCAGTTAAGGGGGTTTTCAGTTCGTGACTAATACAAGCTAAAAATTCATCCTTAAGTCGATTAAGCTGAATTAAGTCAGCATTTTTTGCTTGTAATTCCTTAGCTACCAAATGTTGTTCTGTCACATCCTGAGCTATAACCAATACTAAATCAAACAATGGTTGACTACTAAACTGCCATACTCGGTCTTGGCCATTTTGATCAGAGTAAGTACAAACATAGGTATCTGGTTGAGCATAATAACACCAACTAGAACTAGAAGCAGAATTTAACTTTGGTATTTTTGGTTGTTCTTGTAAAAGAGTAGTGGGGGAAATTTTCCAATTATTTGTAGCTGGACATGAAAATTCCATACCATCTCTCATCATAGTCAAAGAATCAGGCATTTTTACTTCTGGAGTCTCTTCTTGAATATTTGACAAACGTATAAATGTGTCTACAATTTCTCTTAATTCAGATTCTTGTTTGAGCTGAGAACGCCATGCCAAATTCTGATTAATTACTTTGCCGTATCTACTCTGTAACATTAGAGGAAGAGGCAACTTTTCTAAAAGTTCTATGAGTGAAGAAAAGTAGGAAGAATCCGCTATTTTTCCTGGATTTGGGAAATCTTTTCTAACTCTTGCTGTAGAATTTTCTGGTTCAGAAATACAATTTCTTTCTTTTAGTTGTAATGTTTGGTATTGATTAGTAGCAATAAATTCTAAGATACGCAAACTATCTAGTAAACCTAAAAATTTACCTTCCTTATCTACTATGGCAATAGGTAAACTAGGAAATTCTATATTATAAATATTAGACCCTATATTAATCTGCTCGTCTAATTTTTGCTGGAGATATGGCCATAGTTCGTCAATAGTGAAATCTACTGGTAATATTCTCAGACTAACCAATTTTAAAGCATCTACTGTAACTATCGGTTCGTGACAAT
This sequence comes from Trichodesmium sp., assembly GCA_051439685.1. Classification (GTDB taxonomy): domain Bacteria; phylum Cyanobacteriota; class Cyanobacteriia; order Cyanobacteriales; family Microcoleaceae; genus Trichodesmium. The sequence continues at coordinate 5,326 of JBFRWR010000646.1, read as the reverse complement.
TCAAAAAAGGAGGTTTATCTCTATTTACCTCAGTTTCCGTACTTAAGGCTAGATCGGAAATTAAACTATGTAAGTAAATTAGTCCTAATGGTTGATGATTATGATTTACTACTACTAGCTCATTGAATTTTTCTCTGCAAAAAGTTAACCACACAACCTGCAAATTGTCTGTTTTTAAACAAACTGGTATAGGGGATATAAATTTTTTTAAAGTAATGTAGGGTATTGACATGACAGTTAGGGAATATCAACTTAAAGTTTATGAATTTAGGGTATGTTAACTAACCTGACTATAATTTAGGCCATTATTAAGGAACCCCTTGATCCCTGTATCTGTCTACAGATGGTTAACAATAACTCAGTCAACACCTGTATTAAGTTAGCTAAAATTTTGATATTGAATAGTGAACTATGGAGGTCAATTAGTTATGGGAATCTACAGAATATGATTAATAGACATCTCCACCAAAAGAGGGAGTAGGGAGTAGGGGATAATAGTTAATGATTTGTTGACGATAATTGATTTTGTTTTTTAATTATCGGAGATGTCTAATAGTATCCCTCTATATTAATGCGATGTCAGAAATCTTGATGCGAGAATAAAAGGAAAGTTTAATCCTATCCTCCTTGGTCAAAAAACTCTAGAGGTGGTATATGTTAAAATTTATTACACTATGTTTTTAAATGTTTAATGTAATAAAATTATCTTGTAATGGAAATTTCTCAGATTAAAGATATTCAAGCAAACCCAGATTTAGCAACTGCACCTAAAATTTTGTCTACTCAACTATCTATCTGTATATATTTGCATGATGATCAATTTTCTACTTCAGTAACTAAGTTACTTAGTAGAGAGGGCTATTTTTTGTCAATTACCAACTCTCCTAGAGAATTTTTTCAGCTAGTTGCTGAGAATAGTAACATAGATTGCCTGATTCTCCAAGAGTATGCTGAACTAACTTTTTTAGTAAAGCAATTATACGATAAATCTATTTTATTACCTGCTCTAATTATCAAACAATCTGAGTCAGATAATTCTTTAGAAAATAATTATTTACTGAATAGTAATTTTCCGAAAAATTATCTACAGCAAAATAATGAAAAGTTTGTTTACCATCAAGCAGAAATTCCATTATTAACTAACCAACTCAGCCAAATAGATTATTATATTGATCAGGCAATTCAACAATTTCTGAAACTTCTACCTAGCACTACCTCAAAAGATAAATTTGAAAAAGATCATCAAAGTAATAATGAAAATACTAAAGTTATACTTCATCAACACCAACGTAGACTTTCAGAAAAACTCAGGGAAAGATTAGGATACTTAGGCGTGTACTACAAAAGGAATCCCAGAAATTTTATTAGGAATATGCCTCCAGGGGAACGCCAGAAATTTGTAGACCAACTTAAATCAGAATACCGTTACATTATTCTTAAATATTTTGCTGAGGATAGTTCCCTCAATAATCAAATAGATGAGTTTGTTAATCTATGTTTTTTCTCAGACCTTCCTGTCACACAAATTGTAGAAATTCACATGGATTTAATGGATGAATTTTCTAAACAATTAAAGTTAGAAGGACGTAGTGAGGAAATTTTGCTAGATTACCGATTAACTCTAATAGATACAATATCACATCTTTGTGAAATGTACAGACGTTCTATTCCTAGAGAATCTTAAATAACTTGATTATAAAATAAACATTAATTAGGGAAGTATTGATCGTGAAGTAATGCTAAGATTAAACTTAAGGATTTGTTTGATTATACGTTGGATTATATTTGCTAACGTAAGCATTCAGCTATTAGCATTTCCTTACGGAATGGGGAGCTAACAGCTTTTCGTATTTTCCTAAAGAATAAAGCAACTACTAAGATTAGCTGATTACCCTTTTCGTGTCGGACTTTTAATTCTCGCCATCAGACTAATTCCTCTTTCCCAAATAATAAATTAATGGCTGATAGCTGATAGCTGATAGCTGAGTGCTGAATGCTTACTTGCTCACTAACCTCAAAGGTAAACCAAAACATAAATTAATTTAATTGACTTTTTTACATATTATTGTGCCTAAAATATTATTTTTTCCTGATCAACAAAAATTAGTAATTTGATATGTAGATTGATTCAATTAACAAATTAGGAAAAGAAATTAAATAAGACAGGAAAATTATAGTATATGCTAATTAAACCTCTTGAGCATAATTAATTTTATCTAGTTTTATTTTGTCCTTATTCTTTAATTCTTTAACCCTAATCACTAATCAATAAAAATATGTTTTTAGTGAAATACTTAAGCTTATTAAAACTGTAAGCTGATCGAGGAAAAACAATCAAAAAAAGCATAAACAAACTTAGAGAATAACTATGAGTGCGCTGAAAAAAACCTATGTTTTAAAGTTATATGTTGCTGGAAATACTCCTAATTCCGTGCGAGCATTAAAAACACTCAAAGACATTCTTGAACAAGAATTTAAAGGCGTTTACGCCCTCAAAGTCATAGATGTACTGAAAAATCCTCAACTAGCAGAAGAAGATAAAATATTGGCCACGCCAACTTTATCAAAAATATTACCTCCACCTGTGAGAAAAATCATTGGCGATCTTTCAGACAGAGAAAAAGTATTAATTGGATTAGATCTACTTTATGAAGAACTCAACGAAGACGAATACAATCTTTGAGAATAACTTAATTGATTTGATTTAAACTAATTTAAGTATTCTGTGATATAAGTATTCAGGATAAACAACAGCTTAAAGTAGGCATACCCCGATTAATATATTTATTGACAGATAGTCTGATTTTAGCAAAAAAAATATTAAATACATGAATGAATATAGTGAATCTATTCAAAAGGACAACATAGCAAAGGTAGGAGTTGAGAAAATTCGGACCATGATTGAGGGTTTTGACGACATCAGTCATGGAGGAATGCCAGTTGGCAGAACCACATTAGTTAGTGGTACATCTGGAACTGGCAAAACATTATTTGCTATTCAATTTCTTTATAATGGAATTACTTATTTTGATGAGTCTGGAATATTCGTCACTTTTGAAGAATCTCCCCATGATATTATTAAAAACGCTTATAGCTTTGGTTGGAATCTACAGAAATTAGTTGATGAGGGAAAACTATTTATATTAGATGCTTCCCCCGATCCAGAAGGACAAGATATAGTCGGGAATTTTGACTTATCTGCCTTAATCGAAAGAATTCAATATGCTATTCGTAAATATAAAGCCACAAGAGTTTCAATTGATTCAGTAACTGCTGTATTTCAACAATACGATGCTGCTTCTGTAGTCAGAAGAGAAATATTTCGTCTAGTTGCCAGACTTAAACAAGTTGGGGCAACAACCATTATGACTACAGAAAGAGTAGAAGAATATGGCCCTGTAGCTAGGTTTGGAGTAGAAGAATTTGTCTCTGATAATGTCGTCATAGTTCGTAACGCTCTGGAAGGCGAACGTAGACGGCGAACAATGGAAATATTAAAACTGAGGGGTACAACCCACATGAAAGGGGAGTATCCATTTACCATAACTAATGATGGTATTAATATATTCCCACTAGGGGCGATGCGACTAACCCAACGTTCCTCCAATGTCAGAGTTTCCTCCGGTGATGAGGTTCTCGATCAAATGTGTGGTGGAGGATTTTTCAAAGATTCAATTATATTAGCAACTGGTGCTACAGGTACAGGAAAAACTCTGTTAGTCAGTAAATTTTTAGAAAATGGTTGTATGAATAATGAGCCAGCAATGCTTTTTGCTTATGAAGAGTCTCGCGCTCAATTATTCCGAAATGCTTCTTCTTGGGGTATAGATTTTGAAGAACTAGAAAAAAAAGGTCTATTAAGACTTCTTTGTAGTTATCCAGAATCTTCAGGTTTAGAAGACCACCTACAAATTATTAAATCAGAAATTGCTCAGTTTAAACCATCAAGAATTGCCATTGACTCTTTGTCTGCTTTAGCAAGAGGGGTAAGTAATAATGCCTTTAGACAATTTGTGATTGGGGTGACTGGTTTTGCCAAGCAAGAAGAAATAACAGGCTTTTTTACTAATACCACGGATCAGTTTATGGGGTCTAATTCTATTACAGATTCTCATATTTCTACTATTACTGATACTATCCTCATGCTGCAATATGTAGAAATTCGTGGTGAAATGTCTCGTGCAATAAATGTGTTTAAAATGCGTGGTTCATGGCATGATAAAGGCATTAGAGAATATACGATTACAGCCAAAGGTCCTGATATTAGAGACTCTTTCCGCAGCTATGAAGGAATTATTAGTGGCTCTCCAACACGAGTTTCAGTGAATGAGAAAAGTGAATTGTCTAGAATTATTCAGGGAGTTCAAGACAAAACTGTAGAGCAATAAACATCTCCAAAAATACTCAAACGCCTATCATAAGTATCTTTAGTCGAGCGATGTAGCTGCCGGACTTGCTCCGCCAACCCTAATTAGGGTTTGCTGAATAAAGTCTTTTGGTAGGGGGAGGAGACAGGAGACAGGATAAATAGAAATTATAGAGGAGATATTCGTAAAAATTGTCCCAATATTTTTCTGCCATAATCATCCTCAAATACTAGCATGCATGAACTTTTTAGACCGAAACAGGCACCCTTTTTTAGACCAAAAAAGGCTGTAACCAATATCTATAAGTGCTTTGAGATTTAATCAGCAAGCCCTACTTATGAAGATAGTTAAGTTGTACAATTTTATGGGTATTAGAGATACTTTGTGTTACTAATATAAATATTTATTGTACTTTTTATTATTATTTTTTTATCTCAATTTATGATGATTCATACTCAAACAAACAAGCCGATTCTTAGTCTAACTAACCCACATATTGTTAAGATTACTTTTTCATAATTATCATCTTTTACAGCACTTTTAAAGTCAATGAACCACATTAAAAAAATGATAACCCTGTAGGGACGTCCCTACAGTGGTATATTCAAATGAAAACCGCTGTAAATAGTCCAATAGTAGGTGCGGGTTTCAGCGGAAATTTTCATACTTACTCTAAGATTAAGTAAACCCACCCCTAAGAGTTATACAGCAGATTTCGGGCAAATGGGGTACAAAGTAAATGGTGAATATATTGCAGTGCGGGCATCTTGCCCGCTTCGGGGTGTACCTGATAACGCGGGGAAACCTCTGTATCATTGGGGGCGGGTTTATCTGAATAATCTGTGAAAACTCGTTAACTTCATGGTGAAACCCGCCCCTACGGAGCTTAATTCCCTAATGCAAAGATTTTCCATATTTTTACTATATATATGTAAAAAATAAGCATTGCATAATTGTGG
>JBFRWR010000645.1:0-13955 GCA_051439685.1 Trichodesmium sp. | reverse complement strand
AAAGGGGTAATACTTCAAGGGATTGAAAGAAGGTAGATAGAGAAGCATTCAGTACATATATTCCTAGATTTTTCAGCGACAAATATTTGCCCTTGTATTTCTTCGGACCTCCATACCTCCATACCTCTCTCCTTTTTATATTTCCTGATACATTCAATCTCTAAGAGAAAAGATTTATTGCCTCTATTTTTTAGGAATTTAGGCAACAGGCAACAGGTAACAGACAACAGAGAATTAATAAAGTGTACCTCACCATCCTCAAAAGTGCTGTAACTATAGATAAACAATGAAAAATTAATAAATTCATAATTTTGTGAAACCTCAGATACAACAGATTCCGAAGTTATGAAGTACAAATATATTATCAATTTTTTGTAGCACAGGTATTTTGCCTGTTACAATCATACCTCAAGGAGAAGAAATCCGCTGTAATATTAGTATTAGTAGTGTTAAAAAATCGGGCGTTACTGAATCAAGGGATGAATCTTTGAGGAAAGGGTAAATTTTATCCTTTGCTTCCTTTTTCTCCAAAACTATAAGATTAAAACCAAAACTTGAGAATCATTAAAATTATGATAAATCTTAGTATAAAGCTCCTTGAGAAAAGTAAAATTTAGCAGTCAAAAATAGTCTCAACTAATTAGCAAATTTAGTAGTTCGGTTTTTCCGAATAAATACAGCAGATTCCCAAGTTATGAGGTTAAAATATATTATAAAAACTTTATAGCCCCGGCATCTTACCTGTCACAACATACCTCACGGAGAAGAAATCCGTTGTAATCAATCATTAAACATTGATAACTATTTTGAAAGTAATTATGTGGTTTAAATATTTGTGCTTAAAGTTCATAAAATTAGTCAGAAACGAGAAAAACGAGCGCTCACTAACAAAAAATAAATCTTTGATTTTTTCCAGAAGCAGAAAAACACCTACAAGACAAATATTCAAAATATTAATAATTGCTTGTTTACTACCTTTACTATTTTTCATAACACCAACTTGGGGGCAAGTGACTAATACTAATAATGATTTAGAAACAGCTCCAGTAGAATTAAATGGTAAAGAATTGTTTGAAGTAGCAGGTCATAAAGAGGCAAATTTGACCGCTACTGAACGAGCAGCAATTATCAGTAAAAGATTAGAAAATATCCTCAAATCAGGTGAATCTATAGAGGTAAATATAGATAACCAAAACCAGCAAATTATTTTGCGAATTAATAATAACTATCTGCTGACCATAACTGTTGAAGATGTCAAAGATAAAAGGAACATAGAAGACCAAGGAATCATCTGGAAAGATAAGATTGAAGAAGGTTTTAAATTAGCAAAAAAAGAGCGTCAGCCTCGTTACCTCTTGCAAGTATTATTAATCAGTATTTGTTTGATTTTAGCAGCCCTAGCCCTAGAGTTATCTTTAAGGTTGTTTGAATTTAAAATTAACAAAATTTGTGAGGAAAAATATCCTCAAATTGTTAACTATTTACCAAGAGTTTTGCCAATCATGGTAATTTCTCTTAGAGTAATAGTCTGGATGGGAATCACCCTTTATATTACCTATATTATACCATTTACTCGCAACTTTCGGAATGACACATTAGAAGTTGTAAATGAGAGTTTGACTTCTCCTATTTTTACTTTAGATGACAAAGGTTTTTCCATTTTAAGTACATTATTTTTGATTGGATTAACCATAGCAATGTGGAAGGGAGTAGGTTACTTTGTTAGTATCTTCAGAACTAAAATTATTGGTTTAACAGGTGCAGAAAGAAGTGTACAAGATACAATTAGTTTTTTAACACAATATGGTTTGATTTTTTTAGGTCTACTAATTATTCTCCAACTTTGGGGTATAGATGTTAGTTCTTTAGCAATTATTGCTAGTGTTCTTGGTGTAGGTATTGGTTTTGGTCTTCAGAATATTGCTAATAATTTTATGAGTGGGATTATTCTGATTTTTGAAAGACCAATTCAAGTAGGAGATTTTGTTAAAGTTGGAGATTTAGTAGGTATTGTTGAACGTATTGGTTTACGCAGCACTTACATCACTACTTTAGATAAAATTTCCTTAATTGTTCCTAACTCTCGATTTCTAGAAAATGAAGTTTTAAATTGGAGTCATGGCAACCCTATTTCTCGGATGAAAATACCAATAGGTGTTGCTTATGGTTCTAATATTAAGTTAGTTAAAAAAGCGATTTTAGAAGTAGCAAAAGGTCATCCAGAAGTCTTATTACATCCTTCTCCACAACTCTGGTTTCAGGAATTTGGTAATAGTTCTTTGAACTTTGATTTATTTGTTTGGACGAGAGAACCACGGAAACAATATAAACTCAAAAGTGACTTAAATTATAGCATTGAAGAAAATCTCAGAAAATATGCAATAGAAATTCCTTTCCCCCAACGAGATTTGCATTTAAAATCTCCTGAAATTAAACAAATGATTGAGACTTGGATGCGGCAAAATTCTCCACCTCCAGTAAAACTTTATTATCCTGATAATGTTCAATTTGAAATGGAAAATCAAGCTGTTCAATTTGATATAGATGAAGAAGATAATTCAACAATATTAAGTACAAATTCTATCAATCATAAAATACATCAAAAAATAGATATAGATACTTTGGTAGAAAAAATGCGTGGTCCGAATGGAGTCTTAATTAAAGACCGTCAACATCGCTGGGATATGTACTCAAAATGTTTTGTTGGTTCTGAAGCAGTAAAGTGGTTAATGCGGACACAAAATATCGAATCACATCAAGCAATTGCTATTGGTCAGTTATTAATAGATCGTGGCTTAATTCATCATGTTGTAGATAGACATGGTTTTAAAAATGAGCATCTTTTCTATCGTTTTTATGAGGATGAACAATAATAATTAATAATTAATAATTAATAATTAATAATTAATAATTACCTCCAGGAAATCTCTTAGCACTTTTCCCCCCTTTGAAAGGGGGGTTAGGGGGGATGGAGAGCGCGGGACTTCCCGCTAGGGAAGTTAAATTATAAATCGCCATAACCAAAATTCTGTAGGGACGTTGCATGCAACGTCCCTACTTTCCGCACTGCCCTCCTTTTTTCTCTAGTGACAATAAATAGCTCTTGCCCCTAAGACTATGAGTTATATCATTGGGGCCGGGTTTATTTGACTCAATGAAAACTCCTAACTTAACTGTGAAACCCGCCCCTACGGAGCCTAATTCCCTGATGCAGAATTATTATACTTCTCCAGAAAAGAGGGAACAGGGGGGAGTAATTCATAATTTATGGATCAGAATTGATTCTATTTTTTATTTTTGGAGATGTCTATTAATCTGATTTCCTTGTATTGAATTCCGTTACGGTTTTAACCAGAGGTAATTATCAATTATCAATTATCCATTATCCATTATCCATTAATGACTTCCTCTAAATTGCCTGTCGGAATAGAAGCAATAAGTTGGCGGGTATATTCCCGTTGTGGTTGATTATAAACCTGTTCTGCAGACCCAATTTCTTCAACTTTGCCATAATTCATTACCATAATCCGATCGCTCATAAATTTCACTACACTCAAGTCATGGGAAATAAATATGTAAGTCAACCCAAATTCATCTTGTAATTCTTTTAATAAATTCAAAACTTGCGCCTGCACAGATACATCTAAAGCTGAGACAGACTCATCACAAATAATCAATTTAGGATTTAATGCTAAAGCACGAGCAATACAAATTCTTTGGCGTTGTCCTCCAGAAAAAGCATGAGGATAACGGTTTAAGGAGTCAGCACTTAACCCTACCCTTTCCAATAAATATGCTGCGCGATCGCGTCTGACTTTTTTGCTATTACCTACACCATGAATTAACATTGGTTCCATAACTGCTGCACCAACAGTTAAAAGAGGATCGAGAGAACTAAAGGGATCTTGAAAGATAATTTGCATATCCCGACGCAACCTCTGCAACTTATAACTATTACCTACACCATGAATTAACATTGCTTCCATCACTGCTGCAACAACATTTAAGCGGGAGTCAATGGAACCAAAGGGGTTTCGAAAAATAATTTCCAGAAACCTCCGCAACATTTGCTCATATTTTTCTTGATTCCCATTTTTCCCATTTTTTGGTTGAGAATTTTTCAGGGACTCGAAAAACTGCTTAATTCCAGACTTACCTGCATTAGGGTTTGTAATTTCTTGACCCTCAAAAAATACCTCTCCACTTGTAACTGGAATTAATTGGAGTATTGCTCTTGCTAAGGTACTTTTACCGCAACCAGACTCTCCGACTAAACCTAAAGTTTCCCCTGGAGAAACAGAAAAAGACACATCATTAACTGCCATCAATAAACGTTTGGTTTGACCAAACACTCCTTTTACCGGGAACCCCACCCGCAAATTTTTAACTTCCAAAATAGAATTTTCTATTGTTTGAGGAACTGTTTCTTCTGGCAATTCTAGATTTTCTTGTTGCTCTAATGCTGTGTTTTTTTCCCGAATTTCCATTTCTCCATCAGAATTTCTTACTACTTCCATAAAATCAGAAACAGTAGGCAAACGTAACACTTTCCGATCAAGAGGAGGACGACAAGCTAATAAACCTTTTGTATAAGGATGCTGTGGTTGAGTAAATATTTGCTTCGCTTCATCATACTCAACTATTTTACCTTGATACATGACTGCCACACTATCAGCAACTTCAGCAATTACTCCTAAATCGTGGGAAATAAAGATAACAGACATTCCTCGACGTTTGCCTAATTCCCGCAATAACTCTAAAATTTTTGCCTGCACTGTTACATCCAAAGCAGTTGTCGGTTCATCCGCAATTAATAAAGTCGGGTTACAAGAAATTGCCATTGCTATCATTACCCGTTGAATTTGACCTCCTGATAATTCGTGGGGATAACGGTCTAACATTGCTAGCTTTTTCTGATTAACCTCCAGCATTACTTGGCGATCGCTAACATTCTCTACAGCAACAGATGATTTTGCTAAATTCCGATCCGATTTTACCTTTCCTAAATTCTCATTGTGTTCAGTTATTTCTTCCAGAGATTTTTGACGTAATACCTCATCATTCGGCAGAAGTTTTACCTCTTGTAATAGAGATGTTGCTTGACGTCTTGCTTCTGCTGCTGAAACATTTTGATGAAATCTAATAGCTTCCGTTAACTGAAAACCGATAGTAAAAACTGGATTAAGAGAACTCATCGGTTCTTGGAAAATCATCGAAATTTTCCCACCCCGGTATAATTGTTTTTGCTTTTCTGGCAACTCTAATAAATTTATTAGTTGAGAATTTTCTTGATCATTATTAAACCAAATTTCACCATCAATTTGACAAGATTTCGTCATTAGTAAACCCATAATTGCCAGAGATGTCACAGACTTTCCCGAACCTGATTCCCCAACAATTCCCAGAGTATTTCCTCGCTTAACTGCAAAAGATACACTGTTAACAGCTTTTACCAGTTTTTCTTCACTTGTAAATTGAACTTCAAGGTTACGAACATCTAATACAGTATCATTCATTATCATTTATCAACTAAATACTAGCTAACTAGGTTTATTTATGTATAAAATCGTCTAATTTTACATTAATATTATGAGGCTGTCAATTTTTTCTTTCTTTTAAACTTTTATCCAGTATTTAATTTACTAATAAAATTGGCATCGGTGAAATAAGGTATGAAAATAAAAATTGAACAATCTCAAATATTTGTTATTAGACCTGTTGTGAAAAAGATATAGATTTTTGGCGGAAGTAGGAAATAGTTCAATAATTGATAATTACCTATCCCTAAAAGGAAGAGGATTGAATAAAAGGAAAATAAATTCATTGTTTCTCCACCGCGAGTGAGGGGCTTTAAAACTTCATTATTCAGTAACGGGGAACAGTTCAATAATTGATAATTGATAATTGATAATTACCCCTTCTTGAAAGAAGGGGATTAGCACTTAAGGAAATTTTTTTGATTTATCCCCTTGTAGAGCGACAGCTCGCGGCACAGCCAAGGGGAGGCTTTAAACCTTAATTGTTGAATGAATAATTAATTATTGACGCTTCAACTCTTAGATTATTAATTATTAACTATTAATTATTAATTATTCGGTAATATATTTTTACGAAAAAGGCAGTAAAAATGTTTTTTTAATCCCACATTCCGCACGTCAATTTGTAACATTAAAAGAAGTATAAAACACGGTAGCTTGGTAGGTATTTATACTATATAGCTCCTACATTTGACCTTTCTTAGAAGTCAGATTATCGGCAAAATATTAAGCATAAATACTTGATTACTTACTCCTATCGATCGCTATAATTGCCTCCTGTCTCCTGTCTCCTGTCTCCTGTCTCCTATTTTTTAGGCTACATTTTGTCGTGCGGAATGTAGGTTAATTAATCAAAATATTTCTAGGCAAAATTGTATTTTTATTGAGTTTTTTTCGATAACTAAGACACTCAAAAAAAAGTTGCCACCCTTGGATAGAAAAAGCTGCTGGAAACAACATATTTAATCCTGTTAATAATTGCATTTTCATTAGAGATATAATACCCCAATGTATATTCAGATATTGCCTAACATTGACAATATCTGGAATTAAATTACGGTACTTTTGATGCACTCTAGCATAAATCTTTTCCTTCATTAAAATATTAGTATTGCAATGTTTTTCTAAAGAAACTTTGGCATCATATCCCCCTGGCCAAATTGTCCGATAAGCTAAACATTGATTGATAAAAATAGCATCACCAAGTTCAGCAATTCTAATCCAAGAATCAATATCATCACAATTTGTGAAATTTGTATCCCACCCACCAGACTCCAAAAAAGCATCCCGACGAAAAGCTACTTGAATAGGAGTACCAAAAGGTAGTAATTCTAGCAACATTCCATAATGAATATCTTCTTGAGCAATAGAAAATGCTTTTTCCTGTCCAACAGCACGAGTAGAACCAAATTTCACTTCATTAGTATCAACTCTCGCTGCTTGACAAGAAAGAATAACTGCTTGAGGATGAAGAGTAATTACTTTAATCATTTCCTCAATACAATTAGGCGCGAGATAGTCATCATCATCGACTGGTTTTATCCAATCTCCCTGAGCATTTTCCACACCTAAATTCATTGTAGCTGCATGACCTTGATTTGAATTAGTACAACAATAGACTAGGCGATCGCCAAAACTTTTTACATATTCTGCTGTACAATCAGTTGAGTTATCATCAGCTACAATTATTTCGCATTCAACTGTTTGTTTTAAAGCAGAATTAATTGCCCGTTTTAATAAATCTAAGCGATTATAAGTTGTAATTACAATACTAAATTTCATTGATAAATTTTAATTAGTTATTGTTGCTATTCATTAACTCAATTGTTATCAGGAAAATCAACGCAGGAATGAGTATATTCTTATCTACACAAGTTTAATTAACGAATAATTAATGAATTTATTTTCCTTTTATTCAATCCTCTTCCTTTTAGGGAGAGGTAATTATCAATTATCAATTATCAATTATCCATTATCCATTATTGAACTAAGTTCCCTATCAGGGGAGTTCTTAAAAATAATTCTGGATTTTATTTAATTCTCATTCCTAATTTATTACTTAGATAATAGTTGTAAATCTTGCAAATTTGATTTATATTCAGGGCAAAAAGATGTCACCCCAGCAGCAATAACTTTACCTGTATAAAGAGCTGCTGTTTGTAATTGGTCTTGTTTTAAGCCTAGCTGAAGTAGTGATATAGCAGCCTGAGTTAAAAATTCTTCAATTGAATTACCTGCTTTTAGAGAACCACAAGCATTACCAGCCACTTCTAATGCTTTTTCACTACCCATGATATTATGTATTTCTAACTCTGCTGAATCTAATGAACTTTTTAATAGATTTTCAAAGGATTCTGCTTTGGCGTAACTCGGTAATAATAAATTTAATATTACCATTATGGTTATAGCTAAATTATGATAGATGCTGTGATTTTTTCTCATACTAAAATCCCTGAAAATTTTAATAAATATAATATAGCAATCCTATTTTATTTGTGTATAAAAATCTTACCTCTTAGGCAAAAGGTAGGAGTTTCAAATTTTTTTATCTAATTTTTGATTTGTGACAACCTATACGCAGATTGCTATCTACCAAAATTCTGAAATCAACTTTTAAGTTAATACTAAAATGTAACTAATAATCAAATCAAGATAATTATAAAGACGTTATATTGAAATCTATTTAATTGATAAACTCTTAAAATATAGATGGGGAGATGAGTAGATTTTCTAACTAGGGTTTGCTGAATAAAGTTATTTTTGAGGGGAGTAGGGGCTATTCGCGTTTGCCAAGGATTCCGTAGGAAATCGCCCCTAGAGGAGCGAGGAGAAATAGGAGTTATCAAGAAGTTATTGAAAGAATACCAAAAGTGATTTTGCTGCCATATTTACCCCAAAATTATCAGTTTTTCCTCTCTATTAACCGAAAAGCTGATACTTTATTTATGGGTCAAAATTGCTCTTTATATAGCAATCCTCCGCATATTCGTGGCAAAAATCTTATTGCTTTTTAGGCAACAGCTCATCTGGCAACAGGCAACAGGTAGGAGTTTCAACTTTTTTTGATTTGTCGCGACCTATTTAGGATTGCTATATGTTAATCCTTTAATATTTAATCAGCAAGTCCCAACTAGGAGATCGAAAAATCATCAAATTTATTCCACAATAATTTTCGTTCATTACAGTGGTTTTCATTTCAGTAGACCACAGTAGGGACGTTTAGCTAACGCACAACTTTCCTATCGGAATGCTTACGCAAACGTTAATGCTGCGCAACATTAAACGCATTTTTGTTATGCAACGTCCCTACAAGGTTAAGGCAGACTTGGACAATTAAAGATACAGCTACAATTATTCCTCCTAGTTTCCGAGGTCTTCCCACACTTCCCACACTTCCTTGACCTACTACCAAAAAAGCCCCCATCTTTCTATATCCCTATCTTGAAAGTAAATAAATAAAGATATCCCAAATTGATTCTATAGAACCCCTAAGCGGCTCTATAAAATTAGCTGGAGAGATCGGGGGACGGGGATATGGGGATATGGGGAGATTGGGGCTATTTTTATACTTTTTTCCCTATTTTATTTCACCGAAATTCTGACTCCTGATTCCGCGCCTCCGCGCCTCCGCGCCTCCTGTCTCCTGTCTCCAGTATAGCTGTCTCCTAATCCTCACTTTTGCAAAGATACTGTTAGGGGTTCTATAAAGACTTTTAGATTTAATCAGCAAGTCCTAACTAAAGAGATACATTTTTTAAATGACTGCGAGGATCAAAAGTGCGATTCTCCCTAATTTTCTCATAGTATTCTCTCTCAATAGAACTCAGATTTTTGGGTGCAGTAATAATAATTCTGACTAGCTGATCTGTGCGTTCTTGTGACTTAGGTTTAGGCCATCCCTTACCCCGTAAACGCAAAGACTGGCCAGAACGAATACCCGCAGGAACATTAACATTAACCATACCATCAGGAGTTGGTACATCTATTGAAGTACCCAATACAGCTTCATCAGGAGTTATCGGCACTTCACATACTAAATTATCTCCCTCAAATTGGAAGAAAGAGTGAGGCCGAATTTCTACTTTCAGGTATAAATCTCCTCTTTGCTTAGTATATTGGTCAAGTTGACCTTTACCTTTCACCCTAATTTTACTTCCTGATTTAACTCCTGCAGGAATTGAAACCTCTCCGCTACTCACCCGTTTTTGTGTACCTCGAAAAGCTTCAGCAAAACTAAGAGTAATGTCAGCTTCTAAATTTAGGGAAGTTGCCGATGTACGACCATCAAAGCCAGAAAAACCCTCAGCTCCATTCCCAAATCCGCCTGGCCAACCTGTATTTGTCCTATAGGTATATGTTTTTCTTCCACCACCACTACCACTACCGGGAGTTCCACTACGTCCTAATAAAGTATTAATAAAATCTTCAAAGCTAGCATACTGACTAAAGTCAAATCCACTAAAATCTACGGTACTACCACTTGCACCACCAGGCCATCCACCACCACCACCAGAACCTACTTGTTTCCAGTATTGACCAAATTGGTCATATTTCTTTCGTTTTTCTGGGTCTGATAAAACTTCATAAGCTTCATTAACCTCTTTAAAACGAGCTTCTGCCTTGCGATCGCCAGGATTCATATCTGGATGATATTTCCGAGCTAATTTACGGTAAGCTTTTTTTATTTCTTCTGAAGTTGCACCTTTAGTTAAACCAAGAATTGAGTAATAGTCTTTATAATCAGTTGTAGCCATTGATTTTTCTCCTTATTTTATCTGATATTTTAAATAAACTGCTGAATATTAATAGATAATTACTTTGTTAATCGTTTATAAATTATATTATCTTGCTCTTTCAGAACTTAGCATAAAATATTTTTTTTAGGGAATATTTAGACTATAAATAGGTAAAAATGAGAGTGAATTACATACAAGGTTTTTAATAGCAGAAAAAGTTATAGTCTAACTAACTTTAACTTACTTAGAAATACTATATTTATAGTTTGCTGTTTAATACTCAATATTCCTCTGTTTAGGTGTAAATATTTATTTGCCTAGATATAGAAGTTAGCAAAAATTGTGATTGAGGAACCACAAAAAATACACTCTAAATCTTTGTGAATTATCTAGCTACATAGTAGATTATGGTTTAGTTTATAATTTTAAATTATCAAATTTCAACATTTATCAAGTTCGGTTTTTCCTGAAAGATTAATGGGAATTGCCGTACTCTATCTTAAATTAAAATTATCAATCTAAGAGTTAAAATCAAATTATTTGTGGCTAAAAAGATAATTATTCCGATAAATAAATATATAGCAATCCTATTTTATTCGTGGTAAAAATCTTACTGCTTTTTAGGTAAAAGAGAACGAATAACAGAAAAAAGGCAAAATTTTCAGGTTTTTTATTTGCTTTTTGATTTGTCACAATCTCTGGGCGGATTGCTATAAATTAAATTGAGCAAAAATTAATATTATACTAAAGTCAAAGCATTCTGATAATTTAGTATTTCTTGATAAGAGTTAATTGTTTAGGAGTCAATAAGGAATTATTGCTAATCAAATTAAGAATTATAGTAAGCATTCAGCCGTCAGCTATCAGTTATCAGCTTTTGAGACAAATCTATAATTTCCAGCCATAAATATATATGGGAAGCTAAAAAACTGCTTACTTCTTGCATTGAAAAACTAAGAGCTGACCGCTGACTGCTAATAGCTGAATGCTTACGAATTATATAAATTTATAGTCAATAATATTTGACATTATTGAGTTGTATTTAATGATAATTAAAAATGAATATTTGCAGAGTAATATAGAGCTGTTCAAGTTGCTGATATACTGTTTTTTATTCTTTTCTATTCCCTCTTTTTCAAGTTAAGCTTAGACGGATTGAAATTGCATATCCTAAAAACAGAGAAACGAGTCCAATTACCCTCGACCATTCTCCCTATCTCCACATCTCCGTGTCAGAGAAAACTAGCAAGTTAGAGGTGAAAAGTCAACTTTTAATCATAAATTAAAAACCTCAATCCCCGTGTCTCCGCGTCCCCGCGTCCCCGTGTCTATCGAGAATGAAACAACCTATACAAAAAAAGCTATTAATCCAGCATAACCCACAAAATGCTGAATTTTTATCTAATTCGTTTTAGTTCATCTAATCCTTCTTCACAACTAGGAGGAGCATCACTTAACTGACGATACATCTTCATTATTACTTCTTCTGGAACTTGGCGATGTCGTTGTTTATTTCTTTCTAAGCACAATTCCAGTGATTTGTCAAGCCATAAACCAATTATGTAACTAAATCCAGTTTCTTTAGCAAATTCAATTACTTCTTTTCGATGCCGACGTTGGGCATTAGTAGCATCATATATAGTTGGAGATGTTTGAGCTACAGCCTCCTGAAATTCTTGCCCTACTTGATTCCATACTTGCAGCCACGGTCCTTGAATTGCTTCATCACCAAATAATTGAGCGCGAATAACATCAGTAGAAATTAATTTATATCCAGGGTATCTAATAATTATTTTCTTTGCTAGAGTAGATTTGCCGCTACCTGGAAGTCCAATCATCATAAATAGTCTAGTCATAAACTAGGAATTAGCATTAAGTGGTTAGCAGTATTTAATAACCACTAACCAACTAACTACTAACACTCAAAAACTTACTAAATCACCGTGCCATCTGGAATAATAGCATTTTTTAAGACAACAACAATACCACTGCGAATAATGAACCCTTCATCCTCGCGTTGGGCTTCTTCTATCTTTTCTTTATTGATGATTTGGACATGACGACCAATCCGAGCATTCTTATCAATAATTGCTCCACGAATTGTAGTTTCAGCGCCAATACCCAAAGGTACACGACCCTGTTGTAAACCAGATTGACGTTCAGCGAAAGGCTCATAGTAATCAGAACCCATCAGTAAAGAATCCTCAATTATACAGCCAGCTTCTACACGAGAGCGAACCCCTAAAACACAATGGTCAATCCGACATTGTTTCAGAATACAACCTTCTCCCACAATTGACTCTGTAATCTGACAGTCCAAAAGTTTACTTGGAGGTAAGTAGCGGGAGCGAGTATAAATAGGAGCCTTTTCATCATAGAAACTAAATGGAGGTTGAGGCTGTTGGGTTAAAGCCAAATTAGCCTCATAGAATGACCTGATAGTTCCGATGTCTTCCCAGTAACCTTCAAATGGGTAAGCTTGAACATTGTAGTCTTTAGCCGAACTGGGTAAAATTTCCTTACCAAAATCTGTATGGTCTGATTCTTCTATAAGTTTGATCATTACGTCCTTATTAAAGACATAAATTCCCATAGAAGCAATGTAAGGTTGTTCTTTAGCTATTTCTGGACTGAGTCCTAAAATAGAAGTATCAACGGCCATAGCTTTCAGAGCATCTCCTTTAGGTTTTTCACTAAATTCAATAATCCGACCTGAATCATCAGTTTTCATTAAGCCAAAGTCGGACGCCCGTGCTTCATCAATGGGTAAAACAGAAAGAGTAATATCTGCCTTAGTGTCAATATGACGTTGGACGAACTCTCCGTAGTCCATACGATAGAGATGGTCTCCAGAGAGAATTAGGTAATAATCAATATCCCACTCTTTGAATAACCAAATATATTTACGGACAGCATCCGCTGTACCTTGGAACCATTCTGGATTATCTTTAGTTTGTTGGGCAGCGAGAACTTCAACAAAACCTTCACTGAAACCAGGGAAATTATAGGCACGAGTGATATGACGGTTTAGAGAAGCGGAATTAAATTGGGTCAGAACATAAATTTTCTGGATATCTGAATTGATGCAATTACTGATGGGAATATCTATCAACCGATATTTCCCTGCTAGGGGTACTGCTGGTTTGGCCCGCAGTTTTGTTAATGGATAGAGACGGGTACCTGCGCCACCGCCTAGAATTATACCTAGTACATTTTTCACGGTTGAACCTCACTGCCAAGAATATTCACATTCTCAGTGTCCAACAGGAGGGGATCATTGGCAAGGGGTCTTTATGAAGTCAGAAGTTTGAAGTAATCCCTGACTGAGTTTGACCATTTCTAAATGTTCTAACTTATTTTCATGTTGCTATATGTAGATATAGTTAGGTTAAATTTTGGTTATAGGTGGGCGATCGCTGTTTATTAAGTCAGAAGTCAAAAGTTTGAAGTCAGAAGTTATATCTTGTTAGGATTGTGATAGGGAAGCGATCGCTCTTCAGAGATTTTGAGGTTGTGATTAAATAATTCTTTACTGTTTATTTTTCAGAGAATGGTTCAGAGATTTTGTATATATAAAGTTATGGATTAATTGAAAATTGGAGAGGTTAATCATGGGGTATCGGAGGGTAAATTTATTTAGGATGGGGCGGGTTATTTTTGTTGGTATTTCTTTGTCTTTTTT
>JBFRWR010000644.1:0-7219 GCA_051439685.1 Trichodesmium sp. | reverse complement strand
GTTCATTAATTGATAATTGATAATGGATAATTGATAATTACAAGATGGTTTTAACCGTTACGGAATTGAAGATCGGGAAATTCAAGATCACTTTTTTTCCCCTATCCAAGGGGAGGCTTCAAGGCGCGAATTATTTAATAATTAATAATTGGGTAAAAATTTTAGGTTTGAGGGAACAAAAAGACAAAAATATAACTGTACCTCATTACTTTGGAAAATCCTATATTTGTTACAACTTATAACTGAAATGACCTATTATCTCTTTTCTTTTTTTCAACTATTAAAATTTCTACCCAATCAACTAGAAAACTCCTGTCAAAAATCAGATTTAAAACTACCGACGACCAGAACATACTACTACTAAAAATCCGAATAATTGTACAACAACAATACTAGGACCTGAAGGCAAATTAAAAGTACCAGATAATACCATTCCTATTACCCCACTCACAGCACCAATGAGTGCAGAAACTCCTAAAAACGGCACAAACTCATTACAAATTAACTTTGCTGTAGCTGCCGGAATTACTAAAAAAGCATTCACCAATAAAATACCAACTGCTCTAATAGTCAGAGCGATCGCTAAGGACAAAATAATCATAAATATATATTGATATCTTTGTACAGGAATCCCCTGAATTTGTGCTAACTCAGAATTCAAAGTTAATAATATTTGTTTTTGCAAAGTTAATCCTATCCAACCCAAAGATACAGTCAATAAAATCCCCAGAAAAACCAAATCTAAATTACTAATTGCCAGAATATCACCAAACAATATAGACAGTAAATTACCACGATATCCAGGTACAAAATTAAACCCAATTGTTCCCAAGGCAACTGAAGCAGCAATAGTAATACTTAAAATCGTATCTCCACCCAAATTAGTTCTTTCAATTAAATAATTTATTCCTAATCCAAATAATACCAAAAACCCAATTAAAGTCATCATTGGAGGTAACTGGAATAAAGCACCTATCACTACAGCTAAAAAAGCAGTATGACCTAAAGCATCTCCAAATAAAGATAACTGGCGTAAAATCACAAATCCACCGAGAATACCTGCCAAAATTCCTAACAGAATACCGCCAAGAATTGCCCTTTGCATAAAAGGCAGACTAAATAAATCAACCCATTCGGAAAAATTCATATTTATCAATTAATATCAAAAATGATTTGTGAAAAAAAATTGTAGGGTGCGTTTTAGGCTAAGAGCCGACATGAAAAGACAGCTTAAACTCAGACTATGAAAGTGATGTAGCAATCCGTCGTAACGCACCATTTTAGATGTGTCAGTCTACTACTGGTTAGAATGAATGGTGCGTTACGGCACCTGCTAATATTTGATAGACAAAGCCTCGTTTTTTAGAAGTGCCTAACGCACCCTACTGGTTAGCTAAATAAATCAATCCATTCCGAAAAATTCATATTAATAAGCAATAAGTTAATAAGCAAAATTATAGATTTGATTAAGCAAATATTGATCGGAAAAACCTTCTATTTCTAGTCATTATGTTTACAAAGATGAAAATATCTAGTAAAACTCTCTCCATAAATCTCATTCAAATTATCCTCATCCAAAGTAACACTAGGTTTACCATGACATAATAAACGACGATTCATACAAATAACCTGGTCACAATAACGACTAACCATATCTAAATCATGGGAAACTTGAACAATAGAAAAGCCTTTTTCTTTCTGTAAATTTGCCAATAATTCGGCAAACTCTACTTCTCCAGTTGGGTCTATACCAGCCATCACTTCATCTAATATTAATAACTGCCGAGATTGCACTAAACAATATGCTAATAAAACCCGTTTTAACTCCCCTCCACTTAAACTTCCTATTGGCTGTTTAGCTTGATTTTGTAAGTTAACTTGTAGCAAAGCTTTTTCCACAGAAATAAGTTTTTCTCGCGACTTCATCAAACCTCGTTGAGGTGAACCCAAACTAACTAATTCAGCCACACTCAAAGGAAAACTTCGGTCAAAAGGTAACTTTTGGGGAATATAACCAATTTTCTGCCAATGTTTTCCTAAATCTTTTATTTGTCTACCAAGAATTTCTACATAACCAGACTGATAAGAAATTAAACCTAATATTGCTTGAATTAATGTACTTTTTCCAGCACCATTAGGTCCAATTATTGCTGTATTACTGCCAGGAAAAATTTGAAATGAAACAGATTCTACTGCTTGATATTTGCCTCTAACTACTGTCAGATTTTGTACATCAATTACTGGGAGATTTTTGTTTATTTCTACTACTTTCACTAACAAATTTCCTCTAAAATTTTAAATAATTTCTCATCACATTCAAATAATGTTGTAGGTCTAATGTTTTGACTATACTAATCCTAAATGATTTGTGAGAAAAACTGTAGGGGTTTGGTCTCCAAACCCAGGCAAGAATGAGATTTGGAAACCAAACCCCTAGGATCAAATATTAAAACCTATTGAGGATGGCTATATCATTCAATAAAGCGGATTTCACCTCAGTAAGGTATATTTGTGGCGGGCAAGATGCCCGCACTACAAACTTGAACTTGAGCAATAAATACTTTTTTTTATAACTAATTATCCACCAATATAGCTCCCCCGAAGGGAGCGCATAATATAACTTTATTGGCAAACTTCCTCTAAGGTTTTTAAATTATTTCTCATCGCAGTAAAATAATGTTCTGGTTCTAACAAACCACTATTTATTGGATCTAATTTTTTGATTGGTAATCCAACATCTTTAGCAATTTGTTGCATTCTACTATCATTAAATCCAATTTCTGCTAGTAAACCTTTGACTTGATATTCTTTAGTTGCATTTATTACTCTTTGAATATCTTTAGGCGTAATATTATCTTGTGGTAATTCTACCACTGCCATTTGTTGTAAATTATAACGTTTTGCTAGATAGGGATACGCATCGTGAAAGGCAATAAATTTACATCCTTGGAAGGGAGTTAAACGAGTTTTAAATTCTTGGTCAAGTTGTTGTAATTTTTTCAGATAAATATCAGCATTTGTCTGATAAGTAGTTGCATTATTAGGGTCCGCTTTAATTAAACCATCGCGAATATTCTTGACTTGTTGTTGTGCTAAAACTGGGTCTAACCAAACATGAGGGTTTCCCTCTTCGTGACTGTGACCGTGGTGGTGGTCATGGTCGTGGTCATGGTCGTGGTCATGGTCGTCTTCTTCTATGGGTTCAATATTTTGACTAGCATCAATTTCTTGTAGTTGAGAGTTACCAGTAGCATCGACTAATTTCTCTAAAAATTCTTCTAACCCCA
Source organism: Trichodesmium sp. (assembly GCA_051439685.1). Classification (GTDB taxonomy): domain Bacteria; phylum Cyanobacteriota; class Cyanobacteriia; order Cyanobacteriales; family Microcoleaceae; genus Trichodesmium. Next base: position 3,932 of record JBFRWR010000644.1, on the reverse strand, counting down.
ACCCATTTTTTACTAACACATCTGCTTCTGCAATACTACGAGCATTTTCTGGAGTTGCCTGATATTCGTGGGGGTCTGTTCCCGGAGGCATTAGGATTTCTACTTCTCCACTTTCTCCTGTGACTCCTTTAGTAAAAATGTACATTGGCAGAAAGGTTGCTGCTATTTTAATTTCATCTTTACTTTGAGCAATACTCCCAACATTTCCCCAGGTAGCAGTTGTGATAAGTGCTGCCAACCCTAATAGTACCTTGTTTGTTTTTATAATTTTCTTGAGCATTAGCTTATAGCCTTTTTTTTGGTAATGATTATCATTTTAATACAAACTGGAAAAAAAAAGTGTTAGTTTTCCAACACTTCTAAGTAATAATATCAAATCCTGTTAATTGCAGATAGGAGCCGATTATATGATATGTGTTGATAGTTCTATATTCAATCTCCTCATCCCCCACACTTCCCACACTCCTCCTTGGTTTGTTGGGTTAAGCGGTAGCGCAACCCAACCTACGTTTTATTCTCTACCAATATTACTATCAAAAATAAGTCTTTCTGAAGACCCCCAGGTTTGATCATAAATTCCTGCTTTTACATAACGATGAAAACTAGAATATTCCCAATATGACGGAGCAGTTACTAAACCATGATGTACTGGATTATAATGAATATATTTTATATGATTAGTAAAATCTGAATCTCCTCTAATTTGATGCTCCCAAAATCTACGTTGCCAAACATTTTTTTCCTTTTTATGTTGTCGATATGTTGAATTTTTTTCTTCATATTGAGAATAGCATTTACGACTAAAATAACTTTTAATTAACCGCCAACGAGTCGAAACGTCTGCATCATTTTCAGGTAATGTCCAAAGAGAATGAATATGATCTGGCAAGATAACAACAGCATCTATTTTAAACAGATGTTTTTCCATAACATATCGAAAAGCTTTTCTTAGTAAATCTACATTTTCAGGTTTGCACAAAATTTTCTGGCGGTTGTATGTCACTACTGTGAAAAAATAAGTTGCTCCTGGTGTTTTTGCCCGACGATATTCGATAAAATTAAAATAATATTTGTTTTTTTCGTAGGTTGGGTTGAGCGGAGCGAAACCCAACGTTATCTTGATTTTTGTTGGGTTGCTCCTAACGGATAAGCTCCGCTTTTTCCTGACGGAATGCTCCGCTTTCCATGTCGCGCAGCGTTTTCCTGCGGAACATGTAAAACGGAGTTATGCACCAGCAAAACACTTCGTTCTACCTAAACTACTTATTGGTTGATGATCTTGACTTTTGTTGAGTTTCACTGTCGTTCTACCCAACCTACTTGTTACTACTACTTTGTCTCAAAAGTTTATGGATAGTCCGTACCAGTTCGGGGCAAGTGTTTCTATGTAATATCTAGAATATCTAGAATATCTAGACCTCGACGACGAAAGTTTATAATTATAATTAGGGTCAGACGTATATACCAAGTAATGTAGCCTATCGCCAAAATTACTTGTATCATAAAGAAAGTATATCTCAATAATATCATCTTGTCTTGTAACTTTAACCCGGCGATCACGAGCTAAACCACGATAGGAATCAGGTAATTGAATAAATTCGGTACAATTGTATGGGGATGGGGTAGTACATCTCTGTTCACCATGCAAGGTTCCGTTTTGGATTTTTTCAACAATAGCAGTGCGCTCTCCCCGAGAAAGATTAAAATTACCTTCCGGATAGCTTATAATAGTATTATAAATCCAGTATCTTGCGATTGTTAGCCAACCAACTGCTAAGAATAGAAGACAGTAAAACTTAATCCTTTTGGATATTATACGATTATTAAGTATAAAACGAGTTCCCTTCAAATTCATGCAGAGTAAAGGGATAATAATAAACAGGCCAGGGATAGCTTCCAAGCCTATGACGGGTACAAAACTTCCCCAGGGGGGAGAAGTCAATACAATCCCTACGATTGTCACCCCACTTATGGCGATCGCTAGTCCAATAATTGCTATTGATTTTAGTATTGTTGGTATTGGTTGAGTCATATTTTTGCCGATCCTTTAATCTACATTATCTTATTTTTTGTTGGGTTGCGCTGTCGCTTAACCCAACCTACAACCTACACAGTCACACCTTCAATTTCCTCATCTGCTACATCATACAACTCCCTCAACTTCTGCAACTTCTCCTCATCTGCTTGCCAAAAACCACGTCCGTTTGCTTCCAACATCCGCCCAATAATATTCCGAAATGCTTCCGGGTTTGCCTCCCGCAATTTCTGCGCCATCTCTGCATCCAAAGCATAAGTTTCGGCAGCACCGTCATAAACCCAATCATCAGCAAAATTAGCTGTACCGCCCCAACCTATTAACGCGGTCATCCGTTGGGAAATTTCGTAAGCTCCTCCACTACCTTGATTTGCCATTGCTTCTGCCCACTTTGGATTCAATAATTTTGTGCGATATTCCATCCGCAACAAGTCTTCTAATTTTCGGGGGGTGGTATCTTTGGAGAAACTTTCGACGAAACTCGCACTTACTTTTTTACCCTGTTGTTTTTCTGCTGCCAGTTTCAACCCACCAGTATTCGCATAATATTCCTGAATGTCTGTCAAACCATACTCCACTGAATCAATTTCTTGCACGATGCGATCGCAACCTTTCAACAATTCCTGCAAAATTTCTGGTCGTGCTTGACCTTTATCCTGACGACCGTAACTAAAGACATTTCGCCCTTGCCAAGTATCGCCCAACTCATCCGCTGACTCCCAGTTACTATCCACAACTCTGTCATTTACTAAGGAACCAAAATCACCAGCAGGATTAGAAAATAACCGCGCTGAAATATTTTCTATTCCCTGCGCTTTTAATGCTAGAGCGTGTTTGCGGATAAAATTTTGTTCTACGGGTTCGTCTGCTGTTGCTGCTCGTTGGAATAGATCGTCTAATAATTCAATAATATTGACGAAACTATCCCGGAAAATTCCTGATAAATTTCCTAAGATATCGATGCGAGGATGACCGACTTCAGCTAAAGTTTTTAATTCATAACGAACGATTCTACCCGTACCTTCTTTTATTGGTTCAGCACCTACTAATTCTAATAAAATTCCGATTGATTCACCGCGAGTTTTAATAGCATCTAATCCCCATAACATTACTGCCACGGTTTCGGGATAATTATTATTTTCTTCCAGATGTTGAGTAATAATTTTCCGAGCAATTTCTCGCCCTCTTTCATAAGCAGCAGGAGAAGGCATTCGATAGGGATCTAAAGCATGAATATTTCGACCTGTTGGTAAAACTCCTGCACCATCTCGTAATAAATCTCCTCCTGGAGCTGCGGGAATATATTCTCCGTTTAATCCCCGTAAAAGATTAGTCAATTCATCAGTATTTTGCATCAACAAATCCTGAATATTTCCCACACTTTGCTTAACATCATTATCCGAGTCTAGCTCTCCGATTTCTTGCCCAAAATAAGCCTCTAAATAAGATTTTAATTCCTCCTCATTCGGCACTTCTCCTAAAGTATGCAAACCAGAAGAAAATAATCTTTGTTCTACAACCTGTAAATATTCGTAAATTTCGACAAAATAGGGATTAACGACATCTGCACTAAACATCCGCGCATTTTCCGCAGTAAATTCAATGCCTAATTTTTTGCCATACTCAAACGGACAATCTGAATTTAAACCAGTATCAAAAATCTTCTTAAAAATCGATTCTCGCAACCCCGAATTTTTCTGGGGGTCTTCCCGATATTCAGAAATTAACTCTCGCAAACTAACCAATTCTTTATACAAACCTGCTCGACTGTATGGAGGAATATTATGAGAAATTAAAACTCCATAACCACGGCGTTTTGCCAACATAGATTCTGAAGGATTATTAGCAGCATATATATATAGATGTGGCATATTTCCTAACAGAATATCTGACCAAG
>JBFRWR010000643.1:0-4899 GCA_051439685.1 Trichodesmium sp. | reverse complement strand
GCTCCTAGACTATGACCTTTCTCAGGAGTCAGATTATCAGGAAAATATTCAGCATAAATACTCAATTAGTTACTCCTATTGACCAATATAATTGTCTCCTGTCTCCTGTCTCCTGTCTCCTGTCTCCTGTCTCCTGTCTCCTGTCTCCTATCTCCTGTCTCCTGTCTCCTATCTCCTGTCTCCTGTCTTACATACTACATCTTGTAGTGCAGAATGTAGGATGAAAATTTTGGGGAAATCAGATGCTAAATTTTTAAGCATTTTGGGCAAGAGAGTAGCCCAAAAATTATTCCCTATTACCCTACTCCCCCGCTCCCCTTCCCCTACTCATTCAAGAAGACTTTTTCAGCAAACCCTAAATTAAAGTCAAGAAGTTTTTTTAAGCTCTCAAGGTATTGAGTTTAGGTAATTCAACTTCTATAATTAGAAAATAAAATCCTCATTTATTAACTCCCCATACTTGGAGGTTGCGCCGGGATAGCTGCCACAATAGCATCAATCACTCTAGCAATAGGCAAAATACGCATTCCCATATCTGGTGGTTGTTGACCCTTAGGAATAATTGCCCTCTTAAAACCTAATTTTGCTGCCTCTCTTAACCTCAACTCCAACTGAGAAACAGGTCTAACTTGGCCACCCAAACCAACCTCTCCCAGTAAAACAGTCCTGGGGTCAACTACCCGATCTCTAAAACTAGCCACTACAGCAATTGCAACTCCTAAGTCGGCGGCGGGTTCCTCCACGCTCAACCCTCCCACAGTTGCTACATAAGTATCCAACTTTGACAAAGGAATCCCTACCTTTTTCTCCAAAACTGCTAGAATCTGTTGTAACCTACTACTATCAATTCCAGTAGTAGAACGTCTAGGGGAACCATGACTGGCTGGACTTACTAAAGCCTGAATCTCTACAACTATTGGGCGAGTACCCTCCATCGACACAATTGTTGAAGTTCCTGAAGCAAATTCATCTCGACTTCCTAAAAATAACTCTGATGGATTCAATACTTCTTTTAAACCATTCGCCACCATTTCAAATACTCCAATTTCGTGAGTAGCTCCAAAACGATTTTTCATAGAACGTAATAAACGATGAGAAGCAAAGCGATCGCCTTCAAAGTATAAAACCGTATCTACTAAATGTTCTAAAACACGAGGTCCTGCTAAAGCTCCATCTTTTGTGACATGACCAACTATTAATAAAGTAATATTTTCCCGTTTTGCTACCTGCATTAAGGCGGAAGTACATTCCCGAACCTGAGCTACTGAACCTGGTGCGGAAGTCAATGAGGCAAAATAAATTGTTTGGATACTATCAATTACAGCTAAATATGGTTTGAGAGATTCTAACTCTCTCAAAATTACTTCTAAATCTGTTTCTGGCAACAAATATAAATTTGCCTGAGAATCTATAGGAGAATCATTTGTAATTTCAGATTTCTGATAATTTTCTGTATCTACTTCAGACACTGAAGTTTTATCAACCTCAATATCTGAAATATTATCCTCAGTTTGATTAAGGTTGACAATTAAACGTTGGGACCTTAACTTTACCTGCTGTCCAGATTCTTCCGCCGATACATACAAAACCCGACATTTATCAGATAAAAGATTAGCCACTTGTAACAAAAGAGTAGACTTGCCAATACCAGGTTCCCCACCAATCAAAACTAAAGAACCAGGAACAATCCCACCACCCAGCACTCGATCCAATTCCTCAAATCCAGAAGGCATTCTGGACAAAGTTTGGTCAGAAATTTGGGATAATAGAAAAGATGCCCTTGGTTGACCAGAAGCATCATCTCCTTCAGATGGTTGATCTCCAATGCCAATATTTGTTAGCCCTAGTCTTTGTAAAGGATTTGTATTTGTTTGTTCTATCTCCTCTGTTAGAGAGTTCCAAGTATTACACCCAGGACATCTACCCAAAAATTGGGTGGACTCGTACCCACATTCTGTACAAACATACTTTGTTTTCTGTTTTGGCATTTGTTAAAATAATTTAGTATTTACCAGAAAATATAAAAAAATCTAGAGTTTAACTATTCCTAAGCCTAGAAGTATTACAAAATGGTAATTCCTATTGTTATTTTGATGATAGAGTTAAAAAAATTAATATAATTGTAAATCTAAGTGAAGGAGAGTTAGGAAAATTGGAAAATCATAAAGAAAAAATTTTAGTTGTTGATGATGAGGCAAGTATCCGCCGGATTTTAGAAACTCGCCTTTCAATGATTGGCTATGATGTTGTTACTGCTGCTGATGGGGAGGAAGCTCTAGTAACTTTTCACGATACAGACCCAGATTTGGTGGTATTAGATGTGATGATGCCTAAATTAGATGGTTATGGGGTATGTCAAGAGTTACGGAAAGAGTCAGATATTCCCATAATCATGCTAACTGCTCTAGGAGATGTTGCAGATCGAATTACTGGTTTAGAGTTAGGTGCCGATGACTATGTGGTTAAACCTTTTTCTCCAAAAGAATTAGAAGCGAGAATTCGTTCTGTATTACGTCGAGTGGATAAAAATGGTGCTTCTGGTATTCCTAGTTCTGGTGTTATGCAGATTAGTAGTATTAAAATAGATACTAATAAGCGTCAAGTTTATAAAAGCGATCAAAGAATTAGACTTACTGGTATGGAGTTTAGTTTATTGGAGTTATTGGTAAGTCGTTCTGGAGAACCTTTTTCTCGCTCTGAGATTTTGCAAGAAGTTTGGGGTTATACTCCAGAACGTCATGTGGATACGCGAGTTGTTGATGTTCATATTTCTCGACTCAGGGCTAAATTGGAAGATGATCCAAGTAATCCTGAGTTAATTTTGACTGCGCGAGGTACTGGTTATCTATTTCAGCGAATTATTGAACCTGGTGAAGTTGGTTGAAATGAAATATATATCTATAATGAAATATCTATTATAGATATCTCGGAAAAATCAACTTGCTATTTATTTAACATTAGCAATAAAATTCAAATTCAGTTTCTTAAATAATTTTTTGTACCTGTTTTTCAATATCTCTTTCCTGTTGCCTATTGTCTACTATCCGGAAACAGTCTATACCTTTTTTACGAGATATCTATTAAGTTTGATAGAAGGTAAGTATAATAAATTAACTTTTTTGGTTTAAGAATATGATTTAATAATATTACAAATATCTAGAGCGTTTCTTAACCTAATGAGGTATAGTTGTTTTTGTGATTTTCAACTCCCCATTTTCCGATATTCCCTACTCCCTACTCCCTAAAAAAAAAGGAATTTTGTACCTCACGCTTTTTGGGAATTGCTATATGAAAATAGGCTACTAAAATTCATCAGTAGTTCCAGGAAAAGAGATAACTATTAAGCTCGACTTTATTTCTATATTTATTAATTGAGGTAGGCAAAGGTTGAAAACTTTTTTCTAGATAATTAAAGCTGAAGTTATTGTTATGAGTTTGGGATATATTGATATATAGGAATAAATATCACAAAATATTTTTTTTGTGATTTGGCTGGTACTCTTTAAAAAGAATTATTAGATTATCAATGTATTATTTGAAAATGTTTAGTACATTTCCTGATTTTAATATTAATCTAGTATCAAATGTTCTTCAATATAGATAATTTCGATAATTTGTTGAAACAATCATTGAAAATAAATCAATTAAGTCAGTTTAATTTTCATTATTTGAATTATATAAAAAAGTATTCAAAGTTCCTTAAAGTAATATTGTAAGCATTCAGTTATGAGCTGAATGCTTACCTTTTTATTTACCTAAAAATATTTGTAATATTGGTTTTAAAAATGGTATAGATTAAATTAATTATGACGAAAAGAAACGAAAATCAATTTTTAAGAATACTCCCCATCCTCATAGGAGGATTAGGTGGAACATTACTAATGATTAATAGATTTTTTACCCCTAATCTTTTAGCTTCTCAAACTCGTTCTGATGCAATAGGAGTAATTTTAAGTGCTTTATTAATTTTGATTGGTTTACTTTGGCAGCAAATACAACCACGTTCTCCTGATACAGTTAAATTAATTGGTGAATCAGGATTTGAATTATTGCCAGAATTATCAGAGATAGTCAAAACTGAACTTGCCTGGGCTTCTAATTTATTGCTAACTAATACAGTTACTAAAAGTATTATTATTTGGTATCAGGGTAAAATCTTATTAAGAAGAGGAATTTTACCCTCTAGATCAGAAGTACAACTAGGAGCTATAGTCAAGCGAGTTTTGGAAAAACAAAAACCTATTTATTTAGTAGATTTAAAAGTTTATCCAGGCCGCATTGAATTTGATTATTTACCAGAAAATACTCAAGGTGTAATTTGTCAACCTATTGGTAAAAATGGTGTAATGATTTTGGGTGCAAATGCACCTCGTAGTTATACTCAACAAGATGAAAATTGGATTTCAGGAATAGCAGAAAAATTAACAGATACTTTCTTAAAAGAAATTAATTGAGTTCTGGTAAAAAATTCATATTTTTCAGAAAATCTATATCTAAGTAGGGTTTGCCCTCAAAAGTCTTTTTGTGAAGGTAGGGAGTAGGTAGGGACGTTGTATGCAACGCAACGTCCCTACAGAGTCAAGAGAAACATGGAATTCTATAGAAAGTATTCAGAAAAATTATCCCTTGAGCCAACCTCCCCAACTCTTACCCAAATACTAACTTTTTGGGCAAGAGCTGCTCAAAATATCCTATTTTTTCTGGACTTAAAAATACTCAAACCTTTAGCTGCCAATACTTTTATATTTAATCAGCAAACCCTAAGTAGGGTTTGCTGAAACAAGCAGACAGTAGGGAGTGTGGGAAGTGTGGGGAGGGTGGCGAGACAGAGAACATCAGAGACATAATTCCTCGGAGATATTACTACCCTCGGTTAGCCAAAAAGCCCGACATTTTGAT
>JBFRWR010000642.1:0-14489 GCA_051439685.1 Trichodesmium sp. | reverse complement strand
TCACATACTGCCTGGCGTATTATTGGGGAGTATGCTACCAAGAATGCCTGAAATTTGGTCATCCCTAAAGCATTTAATTCATCTAATGGTTCTGGTAATGCTTGACAATATGTTATTCTGGCCATTTATTCTCACCCTAACTTTTTTGATTATAAAATTAAAAAGAACGAAAATAACAACTTTATGTAAGAAATTGCAGGAAAAAAACAGGTTTTTCCAGCTTTTTTGTTACCTAGTAAATGCCCTTGATCTGCTTTGTCCATATCTTCCTGAATCTTTTTTTCGTAGCTCTTCAAAAAGTCAAGTTGGCTAAAAAAACAGTGCATAACTGCCATAAAATACTCCATTCGTTCCTGATGAGGCGATTTATAGGTGTGATGAGACTACCTCAATTTGACATCCATTCAGATTGCAGAACCACTCGACATTCATCAAATCCAAAACGGCATAATCGGTCTTTATGGGCTACTACTATCTTTTTGACTTCATGATTAGCCACTTGTTCGATTAAGAGAGAGAAATTTTTTCCGTTTGAAGTTTAATCCTGACCCAATATCGGAAATAAACTTACATTGAGGCAATGAGCGGAACTCACATACTCCTTTTGGGATTTTAAGTCTTCTTTGGTGTGAGTGAGTTGAGACCCGTAAAATTAGGATTACCTCTCTGATATCTTCGGAGGTTTTGGCCACTTTTTCTAAGGATGACAGTAAGTAGCGTCTGTGTCCCCCCGGACTTTTAACCTGATTACATTTAGCCACAGTTAAGTTAGATACTCTGTCTGAGCCTCCTTTCGATCTGGGGTGGATATGTTCTATTTCTAGCGGTGTATTTGTTTGACCACTTGTGGAAGCACATTGACGACCCCCTACCTTCTAACAAATACTCTCTCAACTCATATCCTGCTAATTCACCTTGTTGATACTTAATATCTCTTGATTTCAGGATTTTGAATCAATTGAGTATCAAAGCAAACCAGTTCCATTGAGATTGATTGAATAGGACAAAACTTAATTAATCGTTTGACCCAAGTCATTTCAGTTATCAGTTAACACCTACCTCGCAGCTATTCCCAGAGGCTTGAAATACTCAAGTTTATTTTTTTTCATCCCCTTAAAAGGGGAGGCTATTGACCTTATTTTTTGGTCAATCTGTTAGAGTTAAAGTTGTTTTTACCGCTTCAACAGCTTTTTTAAGAATCAAAGTAAACGGAAAAGGTCGCCAGACAGCAGCTAGACCAGAATTTAACAATCTACGAGCAAAAGTTTGCTAGGTTGCAATGGTTTTTTGTTTGTATCTACGACGAAAACGTAATTAGTATTAGACATTGTGGTGTCTAGTCCTTTCCAGTAAAGTGTTCCTCGATTATGTTGGCTAGGGTTGTTGATGCCCTAAACACTATCGGTACAAAACCTACTTCCGATTGGCGCACTTTAACGCTGTCCTTAATTTAGAGCGACCAGCACATAAGCTGGAGTTCACTTACGGTGGTCTTGACTTAGCCAACGTAGTCAGTTAAGACTTAATCTGCAACCTTTGACAGACAATTCCTAAAAATGTCTAGGATTGGCTAGGTTTTTCAAAGGTGTACTTGCCTATGGTCTTTTCCTTGTTAAAATGGGTAAACTCATAAAATAACAGATTTGACAGATATCCGGCAGGAGAAAATCTAAAATTAAGTAAATTAACTAGGGCTTCCTGATTAAATATAAAAGCATTGACAAAGAAATTCGCATTTTTAGGTCTGGAAAAAGTACCTGGTTTTCAGCTCTTGATGCTCAAAAAGTTAGCATTTATGGCAAGACTATAGCAAAAAAATTACTTCCCTACCCCCTTAACTCCCCTACTCCCGCACTCCCTTACTCCTTAAAAAATACTTTTTCAGCAAACCCTAACTAAATATACTCATCCTCGGTGCGATGATTAACAAAATATTTTCAGTAATTAAGCAAAAGGGATAAAAGTTTCAGAATTGTTATCTGTTTGGAAATTCTTGACAAACTTTCCGCCTACTCCCATCTCAGAGTTGTCATAAATTAATTAATCAGTAAAATGACATAAAACTACTATTAATCCTAACTTTTAACTCCCCTAATATTTAGATAATTCCAACTAAAATGACCGTATTTATTGCTTTTATCCTCAATTCAGCATAAATATTGACTGGCAATCTGATTAGTAAAAGTGATGAATTAAACAGTATGGATGAAAGATTACAAAAAATATTATCTCAGTGGGGAATAGCTTCTAGACGTCAAGCAGAAAAAATGATTATGGCTGGACGAGTCAAAGTCAATGGTAAAGTTGCCCAATTAGGTGAAAAAGCCAAACCAGAATTGGACATAATAGAAGTTGATGGCTTACCTATCAGACTAGAAGACCGCCCGGAACATATATACTTATTGCTTAATAAACCTATCGGGGTAATTTCAACCTGTTCAGAACCTAGTCAACGTAGCAAGGTTCTAGACTTTCTAAGTTCCGAACTGCAAAATTGTAAAGGTATTCATCCTGTAGGACGTTTAGATGCAGATACTACAGGTGCATTGCTACTAACGAATGATGGCCGGGTAACTTATCTTACTCATCCCAAACATGGTCTTCCCAAGACTTATCATGTATGGGTAAAAGGTCGTCCCCAAGAATCAGTATTAAATTTATGGCGTCAGGGTATTATCTTATCTGGTAAAAAAACTTTACCAGCTCAGGTTAAAGTCCTAGAAGCAGGTGATGATTCTCAGACTCTTTTAGAAATAATTATGTACGAAGGCCGAAATCGACAAATCCGTAGAGTGGGAGAACAATTGGGACATCCTGTGGTCAAACTCCATCGTACCGCTATTGGTCAAATTTACTTACAGCCACCTGGAAAGTCATTATTATCTATTGGTAATTATCGTCCTCTTAATGATGTGGAAATTAAATATTTGCATGATCAAATCAAGATGAAGTGATAAACTTAGCTCAAAATTCTCTTTGATGATTAACTCCTAGCAATTTTATCTGAAACTGCTGAGAGTTATCAACTTATTAATTTTTTATTCTTTAATCTCTAGTAAAATGTGAGTAAATTTTTATTCTATGCAACTTCATATTAAAAGTTTAAATTTTCAGTTTAAACTAATGCTCGTAGAGAATTAAAGTCAGCATTCAGCTATTAGCATTTCCTTCCCGGAATGCTCCGCAAATAGCTAGCCTCTTGGGGGAGAAATTCTTTAAGAGCAATAATTCCAGCTCTTAAAGCTATCTATTATAGAGTTTTATATTAAGAAAGATATTTATAAAGTATATTCTTAAGAGTGAGGTTTAAATTTCAAACCCAAAACAAGAGCTAATAACTGTTAGCTGAAGGCTGAATGCTTACTAATTAAATATCCTTGTAATATTCTACAAACTGTTTAATTTCTTACTTCTTGTTGTCTGCATAAAAATATATTTTATTTTTATTGTAGTTATTTTTTGATAATTATGTGGGAAATATAGTAATCACCGAATGAGATGTGAGAATTTTTATGATAGTTAGTTTTAGCTAAAAAGCTTAAAAATTATGACTCCTGACTCCTGAATCATCAGGACTCTACGGGTAATTTCCGTTCCGGAATACTTAGTAAACATGTTTGCGTAGCATTCCGCAGGAAATTACCCCTACCACCAAAATTTTACAACTTAAATATGATTGCTATATATTGAGTAGTCATTAAAATCAAAACTATTTAGTACAAAATCAAACACTGAGAATTGATTATATTTTTGAGAAAATCAATAATTTAGTTATTGTCTGAATAAATATTAGTGTAAAAAACACAAACTATCGTTTATATAGATTAAAACCATGGTGAATTTACCGGCAATCAAAAACATTAAAAAAAATTTATCTTTTTTCCCATTAAAAAAAGATTTTCAGCCAGAAAAAAAATATTCTTTTGCAGAAGAACAAAGTCAATCATTGGCAGATATAGGAAATAGATTAAAAAGGTTTCGGGAAAAAAATTCAATAAGTTTAGAAAGAGTGGCAGTAGTAACAATGATTAGAATCAATTTACTAGAAGCGATAGAAGCAGGGAATCTAGAGCAACTGCCAGAACCAGTTTATATTCAAGGTTTGATTAAGCGATATGCAGATTCTATGGGATTAGATGGAGAACAACTAGCAAATTTATTTTTGATTGAAGAAACTGAGAAAATTAGCAGAAAATCTTCTGTGAAGGTATCAATGTTTCAGCTCAGACCATATCATCTTTATTTCTTATATGTATTAACTATTATTTTATCAGTTCGTTTATTACCTTATGTAATTAGTGGCTCTTATCTATCAGGAATAGAAACAGGAATTAACAAATCTGAACAAGAACAAAATCAAGGAGATGATCAGAATAATTTGTTAGCTCAAGCCACTTCAAGTGAAAAGAAAATAGAGCAAAAATCTGTTGTTCAAACCAAAACAGAAAAGCCAGAAAAACAAAAGGAAAAACAACCTGTAGTTCTAAATATAATTGTCAAAGAAGAATCATGGGTATCAATAGAAATAGATGGAAAAATAGAGTTTGAAGGAACCTTATCTAAAGGAACTGAGAAAACTTGGTCAGCTCAAAAACAACTGGTTTTATTTGCGGGAAATGCTGGAGGAATATTAATACCTATTAATGAATCACAAACTATGCGACTTGGAAAAATAGGTGAAGTCAAAGAAGTTGTTTTTACTCCTACTGATAACCAGATTTTCCAGTCTAAAACTACTAACAATTAAAGATTAAACTCCTAGTATTAAAATTTTCTTCTATTTCTTTTTTTAGCTGTCACTAACTAAATAATTTTTAGCAGGATTCTTTTCTTGATTATTTTTATAACTTATTTATGCCTCTTTCAGGAAGCTAGAATAACTTTATGATTGGATTCAAAAACTAGGTCATAATTAATTTAATTGGGTCTTGCTAATTATATCAAATCCGCTTGATTGGACATAAAAAAAATCTCCAATCTTCATAATGACGCTCATCTTTGTAATCCTCTATCCTCCTGACTTCTGTACGGGCGATTTCCTGCGGAATGCTGCGCTTTCCATGAATCGCCCCTAGGAGGACTGACTCCTAAAAAGTTAACCAATCCATAACTGTTTAACCAGATTTGATATTACAGCATATTTCGGACTAATGATGTACAAGTTTAAATGATAAAAATCTGATAGTACAGCCATTTTACCTATTAGTTGTGTACCTCACGGGGAAAAGAAATTTCTGTATTTTTATATAGGGTTTCTGAAGAAGGGTGAAGTAGAGTTTTTCTTATTTTATCAAACAAGATTGGGTCTAATAACCCGTCTTTTAAGGCGAAATGTTTTTGAATCTGGGCGTAAATCCCCGTTACAAAAACCACTTCTTTACTTCGGACTTAAACTTCCCATTCCCTCATATTCCCTACTCCGTAAAACAAAGTAATTTTGGATTTCACCATTATGGGAATTGCTATAAAAGTCTTTACAGATAAATATTTACAAATCAGGAATTTTGCCTATTTTATGCGAAAAAATTTCAAGCTGCTAGAAGCAAACTGCTCAAAATATCAGAGAATTTTGAGCAGACAAACATTAAAAAAATTTAGTAAGCATCCCGTAGTCAGGTAGACTCTTTTCCTGCAGAATTATCCGCATTCCTTTAGCAAAAAGGCGTTAATACTTATGCTGGAGAAGCAAAATCTTAACTTTCCCGCGTAACCCACCAATCTTAAACACTCTAGCTTTCTTTATCTTTGGTTGACAAAAACTCTCTTATTAACTCATTATCAAACCAGAAGAGAATTATCCACCAAAGATAATTATAAAGTTATGAATCAAAGTTGTCATTACCGAAATATAGTCATTTAAAATAAGGATGAAACACTTTTTTGCCTGAAACCCTTTCTAGATAAAGAAACATTCGTCCCAGTCTTATTCAGAATGACTATAATTAATAATTAAACAATTAAATAATTAGATAATTCACGCCTTAAAGCCTCCCCTTGGCTGTGCCACGAGCTGTCGCTCTACAAAGGGAAAAAAATAAATATTTTCCTGATTAGCGTCAATCCTCTACCTAAAAGGGAGAGGCAATTATCAATTATCAATTATCCATTAATGAACTAACCTTAGTCGTTTCTTGATTCTTGCCAAAGCTAATAGCTAAATGCTTACAAATTTTCGACAATTATTGATAGTATATTTTCTGTAATCCCTATTTCCTAGCCTCCAGCAAAATACTTCTTCAGCAAACCCTAATTGAGTAAGTCCGGGAACTTTTGAAAAACTAAGATTAAGAGACTGTTTGTAAAATAAGTATTTAAGAGAACAAATAGTTACTAAAATCGAAAATTGGTAAGATTTCAAAGAATTGAAATCCAGTGGGTAGATAGATATTAGGTAAATATATTCCTGAGATTTGGAATTGAGAAATATTTGTGTTGATTTCTTCAGATCTACTCCCTACTTCCTATCTCATTTTTATCTTTCCTTTACAAACAATCTCTAACTCCTAAATATTAATCCCAATGTTTTGGGGTACGACCATAAGTTCTTGTCATCTCTCTGAGGCGATCGCTGACTTCTGAAGTTAACATTTCTGATTTGTAACGCCAGCTCCAGTTACCCTCACCAACTCCGGGTCTATTCATTACAGCTTCTTCTCCCAATCCTAAAATATCTTGTAAAGGAAAAATTGCCATATTAGCCACAGAGGACATAGCTAAACGAATTAAATCCCAATGAATTCCATCATCGCAAGTACAACCAAGAAAACGAGTGACTCTCTCCTGTTCTTCAGGAGAACGTTTATCAAACCAACCCACAGTAGTATTATTGTCGTGAGTACCAGTATAAACTACCCAATTAGGAGAAATATAGTTATATGGTAAATAAGGATTATCACGGCCTGAGTCAAAAGCAAAATGTAGAATCTTCATCCCTGGAAATTCAAAATTATCCCGCAACTCTTCTACATCAGGAGTAATAATTCCTAAATCCTCAGCAATAATTGGTAGTTTACCTAACTTTTCGTTAATAGTTTCAAACAAAGCCTGGCCTGGAGCATCCACCCATTCGCCATTCATTGCTGTAGTTTCCCCCTCCGGAACTGCCCAATAAGCACTTAAGCCACGAAAGTGATCTACTCTAATCCAATCAACTTTATTCAGCATAGATTGAATCCTTTGTACCCACCATAGAAAATCTTCCTGCTCTAACCTATCCCACTTATAAACTGGATTACCCCATAGTTGACCAGTCTCACTAAAATAATCTGGGGGAACACCCGCCATTAAGGATGCTTCACCTGTTTCTCCGTCTAGACAGAATATTTCAGGATGTGCCCAAACATCAGCACTATCATGGGAGACATATATAGGAAGGTCGCCAAAAATTTCGATTCCCTGCTCATTAGCATAACTTTTCAGTTCATCCCATTGTTGGAAGAATTGAAATTGAACAAATTTATGGTATTCAATTTCATCAGCTAAACGTTTTTTCCATGATTCTAATGCTGCGGGTTGGCGACGGGCAATATCCCGATCCCAAGTATGCCAACTAGCTCCTTCATGAGCTTCTTTCAAAGACATATAAAAGGCATAATCATCTAACCAAAAATCTTTACTAACGCATAGTTCCTGAAATTTTTGTTGTTGTTCTTCAGAAGCATTTTTCTGAAAGTTTTGGTAAGCAATTTTTAGCAGAGAACTCTTGAATTGGGCAACTAGATCAAAATCTACTTGATCTGCTGAAAATTCTGGTACATTGGATAAGTCTTGATCATTTAGCAATCCTTGATCTAGCAACTTGTCTGGGCTAATGAGCAGGGGGTTTCCTGCCATTGCCGAATAAGCTAAATAGGGAGAGTTGCCAAAACCTGTTGGCCCTAATGGTAGAACTTGCCAAATTTGTTGTCCACTATCTCTCAAAAAATTCACAAAATTGTATGCTTCGTGGCCTAAGTCACCAATTCCAAAGCGACTGGGAAAAGAAGTTGGGTGCAGTATAATACCGCTAGCTCTTGAAAGTGGCATAAATAAAACCTAGAAATACTAATCAAAAAAAATTGCTGGCATATAACGCCAGCTTACAATTAATTTTACGATGAATAGAGATGTTTTTGATAGTTAAAATTTTGTTTAGTTACCTATTCCTTTTTTAAATCCAATTAAAGTATTAAATTTTCAAAAAAAATTCACAAAGAATCTTAATTTTAATAGTGGGTAGTAAGTAATAGAAGTAGGTTTCTGCATTTTAAATGAAAACTCTATATATATACCAAAATTACTGTAAGTAGATTGGTACAACAAAAATCAAACTTCAATTCGATACTGGAAAAACTCTTGTAAAAGCTACTTCTACTAGACCGAAACAGTTAATCAGTGTGGATGGTTGTGCAGAGCGTAAAGTGTGGGAGTCGTCAAGTAGGGCTGTTCATTAATTGATAATTGATAATTACCTCTCCCTAAAAGCTATCCATTACCCACATCTTTCTTAACATAAAACTTGACAAAGTATAAAAGTTGTGTTGATGTCTTGAGTCGGCTTTTTTATGAGAAAAAGTGTAGTTTTCAATATACTTTTTTGAAAGCTGTAGACAAAATTCTTGCTCCCCAGACTCCCCACACTCCCCACCCTCCCACAAGGGTTTCAGGAGTTCCTTATCAGGGATAGCCCTAAAAGGGAGAGGATTGACACAAAGGGGGAAAAGATTTATTTTTTTACCCTTGTAGAGCGACAGCTCGTGGCACATAAGAGGGGAGGCTTCAAGGCGTGAATGATCTAATTATTTAATTGTTTAATTATTAATTATTTCGGTAAATATACTCTCAAAGCATTGATATCTAAAGGTTAAGTGCATTTTGGTCGCGAAAAAAGTGCAAATTTTTTAGCCTTTAAGACTAAAAAGTGAGGACGGCGACTAGACAGTTCCCAAAAAGACAAAGCTACAATTATTCCTCCAAATGTTCGGACGTCTTTCCACACTCCCCACACTTCCCACCCTCCCCACACTTCCCACACTTCCCACACTCCCCACACTCCCCGCACTCCCCACACTTCCCACACTCTCTACACTCCCCACACTCCCCACACTCCACACACTCCACACACTCCCCGCACTCCCTTGACGCACTACCATGTGGAGGTAGTGGATCAGCAAAGTGTGGGAGTCGTCAAGTAGAGCTAGCAAATATAATCTCAAAGCATTGATATCTAAAGGTTAAGTGCATTTTGGTCGCGAAAAAAGTGTAAATTTTTCAGCCTTTAAGACTAAAAAGTTAGGATCAAAGGCAGACTTGTACAATTAAAAGATACAGCTACAATTATTTCTCCAAATGTGCGGAGGTCTTCCCACACTCCGCACACTCCCCAGAATTCCTTGACGCACTACCCTTAATCTTATGGAGATGAAAACTGAGACTCTGGTATTTTTTCCTCATCTGTAGTTGTGTCTACCCTCAGAGTTAACAGAGCAGCAATAACCATAAAAACACCGCCACAAACAACAGCAGATAAGCGATCGCCATGGAAGAAATTCTGCATTATCCAACCAAAGCCAAGAGAAACAGCAATCTGAGGTAATACGATAAAGAAATTAAAAATACCCATATATACTCCACTGCGTTCTGGAGGTAGACAACCAACTAACATTGCATAAGGCATTGCCAAAATACTTGCCCAAGCAATTCCTAAACCAATCATCGGTAGAAATAATAGATACTGATTATCTACATCTACAAATTTAAGAGACAATAAACTGGTAGCCCCACAAAGTAAACAGAAAGAATGAGTAATTTGACGATTTGTTGCTTTTGCCAGAGGAGCTAGTAAAAACGAGAAGACAAAACAGACTCCATTATAAACTGCTATACAAATTCCCGCCCATTCTATTCCAGTGGCATAAAGTATAGAACTTTCGTCTGTAGCCTCGAAAATATTCCGAGCTACTGCGGGGGGAAAATATAAAAAGACACAATACATACCCATCCAAGTAAAAAACTGAACCCAAGCAAGTTGGCGCATTTTATCTGGCATCTCTTGTAATGCACTAAAAATTTCTTTAACACCACCAATAATACTACCCTGTTCTTGTTGTTGCTGTTTAAAAGCTTCTATATCTTCCGGTGGATATTCTTTTGTGGTAAAAACTGTCCAGAGAACAGTTGCCAAAAATATAACTCCACCAATTTGAAATGAAAGTTCTACTGTTAAAGGAATAGATTTTCCTGTAATACTGATTTGAGGTACATGGAAAAAATTACTGAGTAACCAAGGCAAAATAGATGCCATCACAGTGCCTAAACCAACAAATAAACTTTGCATAGCAAAGCCTTGAGTTCGTTGATCTTCTGGTAGCAGGTCTCCTACAAAAGCTCGAAACGGCTCCATACTAACATTTACCGACGTATCCAAAATCCAGAGGAGTCCCGCAGCCATCCACAACATGGACGAACTAGGCATAAGTATTAAAGCTATGGAGCTAAAAATTGCCCCTACGAGAAAATAGGGTCTACGTCTACCCAGAAATCCCCAGGTATTATCGCTAGCATGACCAATAATTGGCTGGACAACTAAGCCTGTCAAAGGAGCTGCTAGCCATAGAATAGGTATTTGATGAGCTTCTGCACCAAGGTGTTCAAAAATAGCACTCATATTTGCCATTTGTAAACCCCAGCCAAAAAAAATACCGAAAATTCCGATACTCATGTTCAAAAGTCCGAGAAAGTTAAGGCGTTGTTTTTCCATTTTTGATTGAGTAAAATTGACAACAACTCAAATAAGTGCTTGATATTTGTGAGTACCACTTATATTTTTATTGCAATGATTTAAGCTAAATGAATGGTGTTACTAACGGTTTGTTTCCTAAATAAATTAATTCTGTCACATCAAATTTTGAGTTTAATTTATATTAACTCTATAATTTAATATCATGTCCGGTAGCATCGGTATTGTATAGCAAAGCTAGGGAATAGGGAATAGGTATGGAGGGAATAGGCAGAAAAACTTAACAAAGAGCCAGAAAAAAACTTAAATTCCCTGTAGATATTTACCCTAACTTTTACACGCTCCGATATTAACGGACATGATATAACATATTTATTTTGATTATTAAGAGAAGTCAAAGGAGTTGTATAGAAGTGTAAATCAACTTGTTTTACTGTTTTTTGAAGTTCACTGTCAAGTCATTGACTCTAATTAGGGCTGGCTGATTAAATCTAAAAGTCTTGATATGTAAAGGTTATAGTCTTTTTTTATCCAGAAAAAGTGCAACAATTCTTGCTCAAACTACCAAAAAGTCAGGATTTTAGGCAGACCAAAGGTAGAAAAATCTCCGAACAATTATTTCTCTGATGTTATTTGTCTCCCCACACTTCCCACACTTCCCACACTTCCCACACTTCCCACACTTCCCACACTTCCCACACTTCCCACCCTCCCCACACTTCCCACACTTCCCACACTTCCCACACTTCCCACCCTCCCCACACTCTGCTTTTTTCAGCAAACCCTAATTAGGGCTGGCTGATTAAATCTAAAAGCATTTACAGATAAAGGTTTTATGCTTCTTTTTGTCGAAAAAAGTACCAAGTTTTCAGATCACATATGCTCAAAAAGAAGCGAATTTTGGGCAAGAGTTGGGGAGAATTTTAAGGAACAATACTAACTTCTACCTCCTCTATAATTCCCATTTCTTCGGACTTATTCCCTCTATACCTATTCCCTCTATACCTGTTCCCTACCTCAGTAAAAAGACTTTTTCAGCAAACCCTAATTAGGAATAAAAAGCAACATCAAATTAATCGCCAAGAAATGAGTTTTTCACTCTTACCTTTAGCTACTATTGGCGGGCAAGGTTGAACATTTAATTCCTCACAAATAGCCCGATAAACGGCATCTGAAATAGTAATTTCTCCGGCTGGAGTAGCACTTTCTAATCGTTTAGCAGTATTAACAACATCGCCAATAACAGTATAAGTCCGGACATCTTTACTACCAAATAATCCTTCTATAACTTGACCGCAATGCACCCCACAACCAGCACCTATCCCATAACAATTTAGAATATTTAATGCTGCCTGACGCATAGATTTGGCTGCAGCAATTCCTTGTTCTGGTGTGGCATAAATAGCCATTATTTCATCCGCAGTAAAAGTTATTCTTAAGGGTTGATATTCGGAGGCAGCGGGTTCGACACTGCGATAATATTTATTAAGAACAACTGCAACAATATCTGGTTTTGTCTCTTCACACCACTTAGTAAAACCGCGAATATCCATAAAAATAATCGTCCGTTCGCATTTCTGAAAAGCCAATGCTTTTGGATTACTTAAAGCTGTTGCCACTACATGAATTCCCATACCCCACTCTGCCATATTTCCTAATAATTCAGCCGTGTTTTGTAACTGTTTTTTTTGTTTAGTTATCTGTAGCGACTGCAACCCTAAAAGCAAACCAATTAACATCATACTTGCTGTTAGAAATATATGAGTTTTTATGACTAACAATTCCCCAATTGATGTGAGATTTATAGGTAAATTATCAGCTTTAAGAGCGATCGCTACATAGAAAGCAACTACCATCATACTGCGGACTAAACTTTCCAAGGGAATAATCCAATTTTGCCAATATAAAGCTAAATCAAATCGAAGTCCTTGTAAGGTAGCGATCGCTAAAGAGAAACACCAAAAAACAATATGAACGTAATCTTTAAAAAAATCTAACCCATCTACTGGCATATCAATAATAGTATAGATACCAACTCCTATGATGTTGCCCCAAAAACGATGAGCGTCTTGTCGAGACAAATACCAAGTTTGTATGATCATTGCTGCTATTAATAAATATTCTGTTAGGTCTATAAGAAAATCCCACCATCCATCTAAAATTATATCAGATACAACTTTAAGAATTAAAAAATGCCCGCTATTGCTTAATAATTCGCTGATAAAATTACCTATTTTAGTATCATTTAATCGTGCTCTTAAAACATCAGTTGACTTGTAATTAATAGAGTTTTTTAATATATCTTGATTAAAGCTTTCCCTATCTCTATTCATTAAATTTACCTCTTTTTTCAGCCAAATATGATCTGTTTTAAACATAATTTTATATAATACCAAATCCGCGTTACTGAGAAGGTATTTTGTTACAGTCATTACTAGATCAGGGATTTGGCAACGGGAAAAGCCTGCTTTTATACCCGGATTTGGTATAATTTATGGTTGAATACTGAATTGTTAAACAATTTCGAGATATTGTAGGGAGCTGCTATAAAAGTTTTTAGAGAATTAGTGACTAAACTCTGATGAAATGCGGACAGAATATGATATCAAATCCGGTTGAATACTTACCATATAGTTGGAAGTGTGGGGAGTGTGGGAAGTGTGGGAAGTGTTGGGAGTGTGGGAAGTGTGGGGAGTGTGGGAAGTGTGGGGAACTCCAATATTGAAGTCTAGTTATGAACATATATTATATAACCGGATTCTATATGAAATATTGACTCAATCTTTTTCTATCAAGCAAACAATTAAGATATTTATCAAAGCCAGATTTAGGATCAATAGCTGATAATTATCATGTAGCAATTCTACAAGTTAAACTAACCAGGTATAATAAACTTGATAATTCCCACCAATAAACTAATAATAAAAACACCTAAAGCAGCAATAGCAATTACAAATAAAATTAAACCACCTAAAAGTAGAAAGATAAACCAGCGATCGGCACTTTTACTAACTTGAGGAGATTCTAAATGATTCTCTAACAAATCCATATTTTTAGAATTTGCCTTCCATGCAACATCAAACAAATCGCCAAAAACAGGTACAATACCAGCGAGGGAATCAAATACTATATTAGAAGCCATTCGTGTTAGAGTTTCTTTCGGTAATCCCATAGTTGCCGCAGAGAACACAATATAAATAGAAATTAGCCCTCCCAAAATATCACCACCACCAGGAATTAACCCTAGCACTGGATCGAGACCAATACCTAATGATGTACCAGGAACACGAATAGCATTATCAAGTAAGTCGCTAAGTTTACGCAATTCTCTAACCTTAGCTGTTTGAGGTTGATTACCTGGAGTAGTAGGAGAATATTTTTTCATCAGTTATCAGTTACGCGCTAGGGAACAGGGAACAGGGAACAGGGAACAGGGAACAGGGAACACTAAACTATCAAAGAGCTTCAGGATTTAGAAATGTCAGGACTAAAACCATGCGAACCCCCCAAACCCGGTTTCTTGTATACGTCTATTGTTAAAAACAGCGATTTATCCTAGAAACTGGGTACAACAATGCGTAAATCCTAAATGTTTTAACTCACCTTCGGCAGGTCAATTTGTAACATTAAAAGTAGTATGAAAATTAGTAGCTTGTTCATTAATTGATAATTGATAATGGATAATTGATAATTACAAGATGGTTTTAACCGTTACGGAATTGAAGATCGGGAAATTCAAGAGCACTTTTTTTCCCCTATCCAAGGGGAGGCT
>JBFRWR010000641.1:0-4591 GCA_051439685.1 Trichodesmium sp. | reverse complement strand
CTTCTCTACTACTTATTGGTTGGCTACATACACAATATTTTTCTCCTCAAAATCTTTCCACATCAAATACTCAACCTCTGAAAATATTCTCCTTAAATAATAGTTGTCATAAGACAGAACCGTAAACCCTAATAGAAATAATAAAAAGAGAAAAACCAGACATAGTATTTTTACAAGAAATTACCAGAAACCACATTAGAAAATCCTTTCCTAAATTAAAAGCTGAATATCCCTATCAAACCTCAGACGATCTTAAAGGTTATAGAGCAGCTATTCTCAGCAAATATCCCATAGAATTTAAAGAAAATATACACTTAGCAGGTCATTCAGAAGTTCAACAAAGAGCTATTATTAAAATTAAGCAACAGCTAATAATTGTCTACAATATTCAAACAATTTCACCTTGGATTCGACTTCGGAAAATTTTACCCTTTTTGACAATTCCAGTTTATGAATTTTCAGAGCGAACAGCAGAAATTCAAGACTTAATAGAACGACTAAAAAAAGAAACTTTGCCTGTTGTTGTGGCGGGTGACTTTAATATGAGCGAACAATCTCAGGATTACTATTATTTAAAACAAGTATTAACAGATTCTTGGAGAGTATCAGGAATAGGTTTTGGTTTAACTTGGCCTGCGGGTTGGAATCTTGATTTTTTAATTCCAAATTCTACCTGGAAATTGGATTATCCTATGTTTAGAATTGACTATATTTGGTATTCAAATCATTGGGTTTCTAAATCTGCTGAAGTTTTGCCAACTACAGGTTCAGATCATTTACCTTTAGTCGCGGAATTGGTGTTAAGAAAGTATAGCAGTCCTAAATGAAAATAGAGAAGCACTCTAGACAGCATAAGGGATTAATATAGAAACTTTCTCCAAAATCATCTAGGATTGCTATAGTGAAATTATTATGTTTTCTAATGCCTATTAATCCTCCCAAAAATAGCTTTCAGGAAAATGTTCAGTAATTATCATCACAGATTTCCCATTAGTAAATACGCAATAACTTCTAAACAAAAGATTTGATTCTGGTGGTACTGAAAAATATTTAGATAGTTATCCCACTGTTTTTTTACCTGTTTCGACAATTTCTTTAAAAGTTTCAATCCTTTGTTGTCGCCAAACTTTGCCGATGGGAGTTTGAGTTTCTAGGAATTCTTTTCTAAAGTTTTCTTCTAGTCTTTCCAAAGCCAGAATTGATTCTGCATAAATATAATTACGACTGCTAATCTTACCTTGTAGGAAAATTTTTTTCTCAATTACTTTTGCCCCTTTTGACAGTTGTAGTTGCCAAATATCTCGATCTGTCGATATTAAATTTTCAGACATCTTTACCAACCGTATTTCCTCAAACAAAAAGGAAAAATTTCAGCATCCGCCTCCGGGAGCTTCAAGAAATGAAACGACTATTGCTCTATAGGCAATAGAAGGAAAATTCCATCCAACCCCTCCGAGAGCTTCAGCAAATGAAACGACTATTTCTCTATATGCAGAAGTTTTGCTAAATACAGCTTCATATTATTTGCCTTTAGTGGCTGAATTAGTCTTAAGAAAACAGTGAAATTATCATGCTTTATATGAGTCTTGAATAACTTTTAATGCTTCTGTAACCTCAGAACTTTTTTCAGCAATAAGATTGAGTAACTCTTCCTTTTTCCGAATTTGACTGGTAAAAATACTATTGGGATTTACTGCCTTTAAATCATAATCTCTTGCTTCTATTTCCTCCCTGGTAATATTCCAACTTCTTTGAGTCTTAGCACGATGGGGTAGTAAAGCGAAAAAATCCTCAAATTTATCTAAAGTCAAGGGATTTTTCTTAGTTACTTTAATGTCTGAAAGGTCATAATACCAGATATTTTCTGTAGATTTTCCTTTTGTAAAAAATAGGATATTAGTCTTTAAGCTAGTACCAGCATTAACAAAAACTCCAACTGGCAAACTCACAATACACCATAAATTACACTCTGCTAATAATTTCTGTTTTGTCTGTAAAAATGCAGCATCATTTGTTCTGAATAAAAATCCTTCATCTAATACAACTCCACAGCGACCACCAGAGTTAAGACTGTCAATAATATGTTGTAAAAATAGTACCTGAGTAGAGCTAGTTTTAAAAGTAAAATTATTCCTAACTTCTGGTGATTCTTTTGCACCAAAAGGAGGATTAGTCAAAATAATATCAAAACCAGTATTTGCCGGATTAAATAAACCATCATAAATTGCTTGTTTGGTAAGAGTATTTCCATGCCACAAGTGAGGTAAATTTATTCCATGAAGTACCATATTTGCCAAAGCAATTGGATAGACCAGATTTTCTTTTTCCTTTCCATAAAATGTAGACTCTTGCAAAAATTTAAGTTGTTTTGGAGTTAAGTTTTTCCCATAATTTTCCATCATAAATTCATAAGACTGAACTAAAAAACCACCCGTACCACAACAAGGGTCATAAACTGTTTCACCTACTTGCGGTTGAACAACTTTTACCATCCCACGAATAATTTCTCTAGGAGTAAAAAACTGTCCCCCATCTCCTGATTTTTCCCCCATTTTCAACAGTAAACCTTCATAGATTTGTGAAATGGGAAAAACATGAGTAGTGTCAATTTTATCTTTGCTAATTTCTTCAATTATATCTAGTACAGCCAAAATATTTTCTTCAGTATCAATTTTGATTTTATCTATTCCAGACATTATCTGACTAATTACTTGATGACGTGGTGTTTTTTGTGGAGAATATTTCAAATTTTTCAGATAGGGAATTAATTCGTCATTGATAAATTTAAAAAATATTCCTGATGAACTCATCTGTAATTCTATTCGCTTGCTACCCCAGGGGGAACCCCAATCTTGCCAACGATAAGGTGAATTTATAGAAGGTTGATATTTATTACCTAAATCAACAGCTTTTTGGGCTTCAAAATTTTCTATTTCGTCTAATATTCTTAAGAATAAAATCCAGGTAATTTCAGGAATATATTGCAATGCACCTGCACAATTAGAGCGTCGCATTATGTCACAAATATTTTTGATTAAATTGTTGAGAGATTGTTGATTTAGGATTTTATTTTTATTAGTAGAGGCTAATTTATTCATCTTTATTTTTATTTTTTCGCTTTTCAACTACATCAGTAAATTGGAGATAACGTTGAATATATTGAGATAGCTTAAAAGGTTCATTTTTTCTAGTTTTATGAACTAGACGAAGAATTTTCCCAGCATTGCCTTCGTCTTTTTTTAGTTGATTAGGATTTCCCCTTGTTGGTACTAAAATTCGATCTGCTTCTACTCGACCACCCCTAAGTCTAACACTTTCATCTCTTTCATTAGCTAACTCTATAGCAGGTACTACTACGAAGGAAAAAATTATTGGATATTCGCACTTAATTCCATTTTCTAATTCGTCATTACACCACTCCCATCCTATTAAGACAACTACATCTTTTTCTCCCTGAATCAAACTACTTAAAACTTCAAAACGTGCAGCTTGTTCTTCTGAATCTGCATCTACAGCTTTCATCTCAATTCTGACTGAAGATTGTAAAATTTTATCACGCATAAAGAAGTCAGGATACTGATGAGCTACTGCAAATGTTAGGCGTAAATTTGAGCCAAATTTTTTATTGATTAGGGAATCCATTTGACTCGAAATAGCATACTCAAATATACTACCTAATCTAGTTCTATAAGATGAGAGTTGTCGCTTATTTTCTGGTAAAGGTTCAATAATTCTATCCTGTTTAATTAATTGCCTAGGAGCAAACAATTTGTTAACTTTCTCAACAGTAATTTGCATTAAAAGCGTAACAAACATTGTCACTTCATCTATAGTTGCATTATTATTTGCTATTTTATTTCCTAAATTTGTAATTTTATCTACCATAATTTACTATTGCAACTATATATTTAGAGGAAAATCATCACTAATTCTTTCTGATAATTCATCAATCAATTCTAATTGTTCCAAACAAGCTTTTTTAGCCTTTTCAATGTGAACCATTTGCCACTCTATTGCCTTAGCAAGTTTTTTCTGTTCTGCCAAAGAATTAGGTATAGCAACTTTCAAAGTCAATAACTTTTTAATATTTGCACGAGGCATCCGAGAACCAGTTGTTTCCTTCATCGCAAATTCTACAGTTTCTCCTCGCCTCAATAACCATGCTAAATAATTCCGATCAACATTAGGCAAAGGTAAAAAAGGAATTAATTCTGTAGTGCAACGACCAGCAAAATTTGGCAGTGCAACTTTATTCAAGTACGGACGTAATTTTCCATAAAGAATATGTCGATTATCAAAAGCATAAGTAGTGCTTTTCCCCTCACCTTTGATCCAGTTATTAGAATCTCGCAATATTCTACCAGTTTTACTTTCGATATGTTCAAGACTGAGGTATGGTAAATTAGCAGCTAGTTCAGAATTAGGCTCGATAATTTTTCGGTCTAGAATACACAATTTACTTAATGGTAGGATAGACCATTCCGGCGGAAGTTTACTACTAAGAGAGTTAATATTTTCTGAGGTCATTAATTTTTCTTGATTGTCAGAAAAAGTCAAAGAAACTTTGTCAGTATAGAAGAGAAAAATTTCA
>JBFRWR010000640.1:0-3116 GCA_051439685.1 Trichodesmium sp. | reverse complement strand
GAGCCAGGAGTTGGGAGTCATAATTTCGGTCAAATAGAATAGGGAAAAAAGTATAAAAATAGCCCCTTGCTTCATCATCTCCCCATCTCTCCAGCTAATTTTATAGAGCCACTCAGGGGTTCTATAGATGGAAATCTTTGGTATTGTGCAATAGAAGAAATATATAAATACTTATAAGTGTAATTTTGTTATAATAAAAACTTTATCTTTTAATTCTGAAAATATTTATACTTTTTAGCATACAAATACGATAAAGATTAAGTATGAAAAAAGCAGAAAGCAAGAAGGAAGAAAGTTTGAAAAACCAAAAACACCTAAACTGGAAAAAATTGGATAGAACTTTTTTTGATTTTTATCTAACACCTAAAACATTTTTTCAAGGTATATAGTAAACTTTTTAAATTTTAAATTATCCCAAAAATTTAGTTAAATCAAATTCTACTTCTGGCTGAATTGTTTGATATCTCTCAGCAATTAAAACTAATAAAAGTCTTTCTGAATAATTGACTGATCCCCGCAATTCATCCCGTAATATTTCTAATCCTCCATTAGCATACTCTTCAAATATTTTGATCCTCTTGTCTTCAATTTCCTCATCATTTTGAGAGATAATTTTTGTATCTCTGGTATCGGCGATCGCAATTAATTTAATAATACTGTCATATCCTCTAGACCAAAAAACTTCTATACTAATAGGACCTGGTTCTCTTGGAGAAATTTCTGTTAATGGAACTCGCTTTTTTTTCTTAATTGCTAAAGATGCAGCAAATACCATAACATCCGCATAAGTTTTAAAAGGACCTGTTTTTCCTTCTGACTCAGTTAACGCTTTAACTAAATCTGCTTTATCTTTAGCAATTCTAATTCTATTCATAATTAAGAATGAAATCCCTTCATACTAAATTACCATCGTTCATGCAATGATTTAATATTTAATAACTAACGGTTGAATATAAAAAAAATCACTTTTACAACTGATAAAAGATAAGTAGGTTGGCATAAATAAACCAAACTATCTAACAGAATGTAAACTTAACTCAAAAAGGCTATTTAGTTGGAATTTAAGCTCATTTGCAAAACTAAATATAGTTATGTTTTTCTCACCAGAATTACTTAAATAATAACTGATAGCGTAGCTCCGCCGTAGGAGGCTAACTTAAATGACCTCTGAAAATCATTTTCTATTTAATTTAGCTTACCTACTTAACTTCAGGAGAATAACTCACAAATTTTGCCAAAACTAGAGCAGTTAATATGTTTTTTATCAAAAAGTTTCAGATAGCAATCTGCCCATAGATTGGGGTAATTAAAAAGTCAATAAAAAAGTTGAAACTCCCACCTGTGAACTTTTATCTATTCCCTATTCCCTAAAAAGCAGTAAGATTTTTGCCACGAATATGCGGATGATTGCTATATTTTCTATTTAGTAGTATTTTTTTCTACCCACAATAACATAACTTTCTTTTCAAAATCTCCTTTTGTTGCCCGCTTATGGTCTCGTTCAAGTCTGATTTGATTTTCAGAAATCCCATAACTTTTGAGTAAAGCATCTATTACTTCTAATAAATCAGCTATTTCTATGACTAAATCAGTATTATTTGCTGTAGCTGCTTCTTTAGCTTCTTCGATGAGTTTCTGTCGTAATGCTTCTCTATATTCTGTTTCTGAAAGAGTCACTGTTTCATATTTTAGACCACTTTTATTAATAATTTCTGGGATGCGATCACGGACTAATTTATTGTATTGTTGATGTATCATTTTCTTCCCTCATTAAATAATTTTTTCTTGAGCTTAAATGAGTAATAATCATCATATATAAAAAAATCCTATACCCGCATTTCTGATCAGCATAGAAGTATAAAATTCCTTTGTTTTAGGGAGTATTTATATTAAAATTAAACAATATTATACAGAGTCCACTGCAAAAAATCCAGGAAAATAATTAATTGACAAATCAATATTAATTGTGATATTTATCTGTCTTGTAATCAAAAATAATAACTAAAATGACATCCCTAACTCCTGAGCAATATAAACAGAAAATGCAGCGCCGAAAAGAAGTACAAGAACAGCGAGTATCTCAAGCTGCTCAGGAAAAAGGCTTAATTATTGTGAATACTGGTAACGGTAAAGGCAAAACTACCGCAGCATTAGGTATGGTCATGCGCTCTTTAGGTCATGGTTATCGAGTAGCAATTATCCAATTTATTAAGGGAGCTTGGGAACCCGCAGAAAAGGCAGTTTTTACGAAGTGGGGCGAACAAATATCTTTTCATGCTTTGGGTGAAGGGTTTACCTGGGAAACTCAAGACCGCGATCGCGATATTCAAAAAGTTTATGAAGCTTGGAATTTGGCTTTAACTTATATTCGTAATCCAGAGTTTAAATTAGTCTTACTGGATGAAGTTAATGTTAGTTTGAAATTGGGTTATTTAAAATTAGAAGATTTGTTAGCTGGTTTAGCAGAAAAACCAGCAGACTCTCATGTTCTTTTGACAGGTAGGGGTGCCCCTCCAGAATTAATTGAAAGAGCAGATTTAGTCACAGAAATGAAAATGATTAAGCATCCTTTTAGAGAACAAGGTGTAAAAGCGCAACCTGGTATTGAGTATTAGAGTTCTGGTGAAAAAGATATAGATTTTGTTCAGGAGTAAGGAACAGGAAACAGGTAAGATATTTTTACGAAAAAGGCAGGAAAAAGGTTTTTTGATGGTGACTTTTTCTTTCTTTACCTAACATGAATAAAAGGTTTATTTGTTTTTCCTAGACATCTATGTATACAAAATAGTTTAGGTGCATCTAAATATTTAATATTTTTATTTAAGTTTTGATTAACAGTAATTTTTTACAATATAGCAATTATAAATTATTGATCGAAAATATTATAGTAATTCCCATAATGGTGAGGTACAAAACTCTAGCTTTGAGGAAAAACTCTACTGGGAATAGGGAGTAATGAAAAGATAAAAAGATAACTGTACTTCACGAGCTTGGGAAAAGCGATAGAACATTTTTAAGTAATCAAACAATTTAACTAGGGTTTGCTGAAAAAGTCGATAATGGTAGGAGTCAGGAGTCAGGAGTCAGGAGTCAGGAGAAGTGGGAATTATAGAGAA
>JBFRWR010000639.1:0-4568 GCA_051439685.1 Trichodesmium sp. | reverse complement strand
TTAAACTTCAATTATATATAGCAATCCTAAATAGGTCGCGACAAATCAAAAAGTAGATAAAAAAGTTGAAACTCATACCTGTTGCCTGTTGCCTGTTGCCTGTTGCCTAAAAAGCAGTAATATTTTTGCCACGAATCAAATAGGATTGCTATATCGGCAATAATACTAAAAAACTTCACTATAAACTAATTTTTATATTGAGGTTTTACTTATTTATATTCATTGATATTTTAATTCCTAGGCAACTAAGGATTTAGCTATTATATTATTAGTTAATTAAAAGCACTTAATCTCATAAAAATATGGCATGATATGAATCTTGATACTAGCTATAAGTATCACTCAGATTATCATAATCTATAGCAAGTTCAGGAGATTTTTTCCAAGCTGACTGATGAGTATCGGGCAACTTATAAATTAAGAAAAATTTATATGAGTTTAATTTGAAAAAAAATAGATTTTTCTCATAGTTGATTTGAGCTGAAAACATGAGCAAATTCTGACCAATGACTCCTAAGTACCTCCAAAATACTGCAACTTAAATAGGATTGTTATATGATATTTTGACTTTAATTAGACAACAATAAGAAAGTTACATTAAATGTCTCTACACTATTGATCTGTACTCCATCTATACTGAAAACTGCTATCACACTAGCTCCTTTGCTGGGAACGGTTTATCATATCAATAATTTTTACTAGCCTTCTTTCTTTCTTTTAATTTATTACTTTTAATATGACTAATATTCCCCCCCTAGATTTAACACGACAGTATAAAATAATTAGTGAACAAATAAATGCCAAAGTTCAAGAGGTACTTGCATCTGGTCGTTATATTGGTGGGTCTATTGTTGATGACTTTGAACAAAAATTTGCTAAATATATAAATGTATCTCATTGTGTCTCCTGTAACTCTGGGACTGATGCTTTATTTCTAGCTTTACGAGCTGTAAATATTGGACTCGGTGATGAAGTAATTACTACTCCTTTCACTTTTTTTGCTACTACTGAAGTAATTAGTGCTGTAGGAGCAACTCCAATTTTTATTGATATTGACCCTCAAACTTTTAACTTAGATATTCAACAACTTGAAGCAGCTATAACTCAAAAAACAAAGGCTATTTTGCCAGTACATTTATTCGGTCAACCTGTAGATATGACCAGGTTGATGGCGATCGCTCACCAGTATAATTTAATAGTTATCGAAGATTGTGCCCAAGCTACGGGAGCTGAATGGCATAACCAAAAAGTAGGAAGTTTTGGTGATGTTGGTTGTTTTAGTTTTTTTCCTACTAAAAATTTAGGAGCTTTTGGAGATGGAGGCGCTCTGACCACAAATAATCCGGCGATCGCTGCTCAAGTACGGATGCTCAAAAATCATGGACAGTCTGCTCAATACTATTATGAAGATATCGGCATTAACAGTCGTCTCGATACCATACAAGCTGCAATTTTGCAAGTTAAATTGGCTTATTTAGATAGCTGGAATCAACAGCGTAGCGATCTAGCAAATCGTTACTATCAATTTCTTTCGGGAATAACTGCTGTAATTCCTCCTCAAGAGTTAGCCGGAAGTAAATCAGTTTGGAATCAATACACAATTAAGCTAAAAAGTCAAGATTTAGAGGCCAAAGCAAAGTCTCGTTTTTCTCATTGTCTGCGTGATTCGATCAAGATGCAGTTACAAAATAAAGGAATAGGTTCAGCAGTTTACTATCCCATACCCTTACACTTACAACCTGTGTATCAATCTTTAGTAAATAGAGTAAATAGTCAATTGCCAGTT
This sequence comes from Trichodesmium sp., assembly GCA_051439685.1. GTDB lineage: Bacteria > Cyanobacteriota > Cyanobacteriia > Cyanobacteriales > Microcoleaceae > Trichodesmium. The sequence continues at coordinate 2,782 of JBFRWR010000639.1, read as the reverse complement.
GTAGAAGAAGTTTGTTATCAAGTTTTGTCTTTGCCTATGTTTCCTGAACTTTCCACCCCACAACAAGAACAAGTTATATTCGCCTTAAAAGATTGTTTAGAAGAACTATGATAGTTGTGAATTTAACATTTCTTTAAAATTTATTTGGGAAAGTTGTAGTTTTGTATACTATACTTAATAAAAAGAAAATAAATTTAATGTAACTGAGTAGGGATCGAATTTTAGATACCTTCTGAATTACTCCAAATCTCTGATTAATTAAGGAAAAAAAACACAGAATAGACAACAAAAGAGATGAAATAAAAACTTTAGACAAAAATACAGCTAATAGCAAGAGAGTTAGACGGAATTAGAAAAAAAATTCTGATACCACTTATTAGTTACTTAAAACTCCTACTCTCTATTTATTCATCTCTATAGTGAAATCTTATTTTTTTACTTAATAAAATAAATAAAAAATATAAAATTTAAGAGGAAAATATTAAAAGTGGGTGAAAATCACTTTAGTTCAAATAGACGGTACGATCCAGAAGCGATCGCTAAACATTACCAACGCCGTCTTTGGTTAGTAGTCTGGAGATTTATTGTTATAATCTCTTCGTTTGCTAGTTTTGTTTTGGGAGTTTTGTGGGACAAATGGAGATATCACAAAGTAGAAGATACTCCCGAACGAGCAACTCAACTGCGAAGAATACTAACTCGTTTAGGACCAACATTTATTAAAGTAGGTCAAGCACTATCCACAAGACCCGACTTAATTCGTAAAGACTTTTTAGAAGAACTAATAAAATTACAAGACCAGTTAGCACCTTTTGAGAACAAGACAGCCATCTCAATTATAGAGACAGAGTTAGGCCAAAATATCTACGATATATATAGTGAAATTTCTCCCAGACCAGTTGCTGCAGCTAGTCTGGGTCAAGTTTATCAGGCAAAACTTCAGAGTGGGGAGAATGTAGCAGTAAAAGTCCAACGACCCAAGTTATTACCAATAATAACTCTCGATTTATTCTTAATGCGGTGGGGTGCAAGTTGGCTAGCCCCCTGGTTGCCTCTGAATCTCGGCCACGATTTATCCCTCATAGTAGATGAATTTGGCACAAAGCTATTTGAAGAAATTGACTATATAAATGAAGGTCGTAATGCAGAAAGATTTGCCACCTATTTCGCAGATGACCCAAGTGTGAAAGTACCATCAATATATTGGCGTTACACTACTACCCATGTTTTGACCCTAGAATGGATTGATGGTCTGAAATTATTAGATACAGAACAAGTTCAAGCGGCAGGTCTTGATACTGATACTCTTATTACTGTAGGTGTAACTAGCGGTTTACGTCAGTTACTAGAGTTTGGCTTTTTTCATGCAGATCCTCATCCCGGCAACTTATTTGCATTAAAAGATGGTCGAATGGCCTTCATTGACTTTGGCATGATGGATCAATTAGAGCAGGATACTAAAGAAACTCTGGTTGATTCAGTAATTCATTTGATTAATAAAGATTATCAGGAGTTAGCTAAAGATTTTGTCAAGCTTGGGTTTCTTGCGCCAGATGTAGATATTCAGCCAATCATACCAGCTCTAGAAATAGTGTTGGGAGATATTATGGGCGAGAAAGTCAAAGATTTTAACTTTAAGACAATTACAGATAAGTTCTCGGAATTAATGTATGATTATCCTTTCCGAGTACCTGCTAAATTTGCCCTAATTATTCGTTCTCTAGTTACCGAAGAAGGTTTGGCTCTTTCTCTAAATCCAAATTTTAGAATTGTAGAAGTAGCTTATCCTTATGTGGCAAGAAGATTATTAAAAGGTGAGTCCCCAGCATTACGTCGTCGTTTGATTGAAGTATTGTTGAAAGATGGAAAGTTTCAATGGCAAAGGCTAGAAAATTTGATTGGCATAGCCCAGACAGACCAAAATTTTGATATACTACCTACTGCTCAATTAGGTTTACAATATCTTTTGAGTGAAGAGGGTGAATTTATCCGAAAACAATTGATACTAGCAATGGTAGAAGACGATCGGATTCATACAGAAGAGGTTGGTCGTCTGTGGGGTTTAATTCAAGATGACCTTCAACCCAGTCGTTTGTTTAATCTTGCTCTAGGCGCTCTAGCAGAATTTTCTACACAGAGAGCTGAAGCAATTTTACCTTCTGTAATGGCAATGACAAATTTTCAAGCAAGGGGTCAAAATTGAATAGTATATTATGCAAATGAATTACTAGGAAAATAAGGAATAAGCAGTCATAATTTTTCCTAAAAATCTCCTTTCATTAATTGATAATGGATAATGAATAATGGATAATTACCTCTGGTTAAAACCATCAGATTAAAGATAAGGAAACCATAATTTCTTTTTTCCCTTTAAAAGGAGAGGCTTGAAACCAAATGGATTAATTATCAATTATCCATTGGTAAGTTCGTAATTCAACGACTCTTATACTTTAATACTTCTTGAGCAAAAAGAAAATTAATTAATTGATGTCTTGATATTACTAAATTACAGGTAAAAATTAATTCGTTAATTCTAGTAAGGTCAAATTATGACTAAAGGCAAAACAGTTTTTCTAGGATGAATAATTCTGTCAAATCAACTTAGTATTAGTTGAGCATAATATTTGTAGTGGAGCGTTTCATCTTAAATGTTGCAATAGATGTAGGTTGGGCCTCAGAACGAAACCCAACAACAATCTTTCTCCCCTACTCCCCTACTCCCCTACTCCCCTACTCCCTAATGCACTATTTTAGTTGAAACAGTGCAGTAGGTTGGGTTGAG
>JBFRWR010000638.1:0-5251 GCA_051439685.1 Trichodesmium sp. | reverse complement strand
ATTTTATTAACAGTTTAGACTTATCAAAAAGGCTAATTTATATTTTGGGTATTAATTTACCATCTCTTTTTAAATGAGCAAGCTGTTGTGCAATTAAGTTAGTTTATTAGTAAGCATTCAGCAGTCATCTAACACCTATCAGCCTTATTACCTTTAAAGAGAGAACAGAAATTATTATTAAACTGTCTATAAAGTTATAAATATGTAGCATTTAGAAGTTAAAAATGCGTAAGTTCTGTTTATAATACTGATACTATCAGAGTTAATATTCTAAAATCTAAAAACCCAGACGTTATAGTTATGACTATAGAAAAAGCTACTACAACACAAGCAGCATTTCTACTTAACATTTCCACAGGTAGATTACGAACACTACTCAATGAAGGTCGTGTTCGAGACGCTTATAAAGATGGGAGACGTTGGATGATTCCATTAAACAAACGGGGGATGCCAGAAATTACACCTGGTCGCCGTGGTCCTGAAGGTACTTGGAATAAAAATAGACGTACAGCCAATACTTTTATTCATGTTCTACGAAAGACTATAGATTACAACCGAGATAATGGAACTTCTCATCCAGCAGTTGCTGTGAAAGTAGGGGATAAAAAGGATTATTGCCACGCTCTGAAAATAAAAGGACCTTGCCAAATAGTTTATCAACCTCATAAACCTAATAGAAGTCAAGCTGGAGGTGCCCGTCTGTGGATTGAAGTAGAACCGGAACATATAGTGGAGCGAGTATATTTTAGTGATGGAGATTATGGTCCGCCTCCAGAAGTGGTTCAGCAGCGGGCAAAACAAAAGAAATCGAAAGGTTAAACACTACATATCTGCAACGTTATGGTTTTTGACTACTATATATAGTGTTTTTAGGTAAATTTTGAGAAAGAGGTGTGGCGATCACTCATCCTTATCTATAAATTCTCTTGATGGAAGACAATAAAATAACAATGGTTTTCATTTTAGTAGACCAAAGTAGGGGCGAATGGCTATTCGCCTCTGCTCAACAGTGCCTAAAAATCAATCCTCATTATTCCGAAGTGATTCAGCAGCGGGTAAAAACAAAAAAGTCGAAAGGTTAAACACATTTAACCAACGTTATGGTTTTTGACTACTACATATAGTGGTTTTGGGTGAATTTTGAGCAAGATGTATGGCGATCGCTAATCCTTAACTATAAATTCTCTTCAGGGAAGATAAGAGGATTAAAACAATTTTCATTTTGGTAGACCACAGTTGGGACGAATGGCTATTCGCCCCTAGAGAATAGTGTCTAACAATTAATACTCATCTTGTGCCCATTCTGTAATAGGAAGAATTGAAATAGCAGCACCTGGTTCACTGTTGGAAATTTTCTCAACTTTATAAACGCCTTAAAACCACAATTGAACGTTCCGTAACAGGAATAGGAATTTTCCCTTGATATTGTTTACCATTTTCTAGAAAACGAGGTTGCGTTGTGTCAATTATTACCTGCCAATTTCTTTTTTGCAGTCCAGGAGGAATTGTAAATTCTAGTAATTCATAGTGAGCATTAAATAGAACTAAAAAACTATCATCAACAATCCTTTCTCCACGGTCTCCAGTAGTAGTAATTTCTTCTCCGTTTAAAAATATACCAATGGCTTTAGCAAAATCAATATTCCATTGTTCCTCAGTCATTTCTCCACCATCTGGATTATACCAACCAATATCATTCACACGAGAACCGTGAATAGCACGACCTTGAAACCACTTACGTCTGTGAAATATAGGATGTTGACGACGGAAATAAATTAACTGTTTTGTAAAGTCTAATAAAGCAGAATTTTCTGCTTGTAAATCCCAATCTAACCAAGAAATTTCATTATCTTGACAATAGGCATTATTATTACCTTTTTGTGTCCGTCCCAGTTCATCTCCAGCTAATAACATTGGTACGCCTTGAGATAACATTAATGTCACCAAAAAATTACGTCTTTGACGGTTTCTTAAATTTAGAACATCAGGGTCGTCTGTTTCCCCTTCTTCGCCGCAATTCCAAGAACTATTATGGTCTTCTCCATCATTATTATCTTCCCCATTTGCTTCATTCTGTTTTTCGTTATAACTAACCAAATCATTTAGAGTAAAACCATCATGGGCAGTAATAAAATTAATACTGGCATGGGGTAATCTACCATTAGAAGCATATAAATCAGAACTACCTGTAAAACGAAAAGCAAATTCAGCTAATGTTTCGTCTTCGCCTCGCCAAAAATCTCTGACTGTATCCCTATATTTACCATTCCATTCTGACCACAATAGAGGAAAATTACCAACTTGATAACCACCTTCTCCAACATCCCAAGGTTCAGCAATAAGTTTAACATCTGCTATAGTTGGATCTTGGTGAACAATATCAAAGAAGGCAGCCAAATTATCTACTTCATATAATTCTCGCGCTAAAGCTGAAGCTAAATCAAATCTAAAACCATCAACGTGCATTTCTGTCACCCAATAGCGCAAACTATCCATAATTAACTTCAATACCTGGGGATGACGAACATTCAGGGAATTACCACAACCTGTAAAATCCATATAGTAGCGAGGATCATCTTCCACTAGACGATAGTAGGCAGCATTATCAATACCCTTTAAGGATAAAGTTGGACCGAAATGATTACCTTCTCCTGTATGGTTATAAACCACATCAAGTATCACCTCAATACCTGCTTTGTGCAGCGCCTTAACCATTTCCTTAAATTCTCGAACTTGTTCTCCTGATACACCAGTAGCACTATAACCACTATAAGGAGCTAGATAATTAATTGAGTCATACCCCCAATAATTTGATAAATCCTTATCAACTAAATGTCCTGGGTATTTGAGGAAATGATGAATCGGCATTAATTCCACTGCGGTAATACCTAAAGACTGAAAATAAGCGATCGCTGCTGGATGTGCCAACCCTGCATAAGTACCTCGTAAATTTTCGGGAATATCAGGCTGTAGTTTAGTAAAGCCTCTCACATGAGTTTCATAAATGATAGTTTCGTGGGGTGGAATGCGTAGTAATTCATCGTCTTCCCAGTCAAAAGTTTCATCAATAACCACAGCTTTTGGCACTAAATGGGCATCATCTGTATCTGAGAATGCCAAATCTTTTTCTGGATCATCCCACGGGTAGCTAAATATTTCTTGACCATAGAGTATATCCCCATCTATTGCTTTAGCGTAAGGGTCAATTAGCAATTTATTGGAGTTAAAACGATGGCCTTGAGATGGTTCAAAAGGACCATGTACTCGAAACCCATATCTTTGACCAGGGGCTATACCTGGTATATAACCGTGCCAGACAAAGTTACTGACTTCTGTGAGAGTAAGTCGTGTTTCGTTGTCTTGCTTGTCAAAGAGGCAAAGTTCTACGCTAGTAGCGTTTTCAGAGAATATAGCGAAGTTAGTGCCTTTACCATCCCAGGATGCTCCTAATGGATATGGTTTTCCTGGCCAAAGGGGTATATACATAAATAAACTAAGAACTCTTCAGAATTATAGGAATATTTTTACATTTATAACAGCAAACGGTGCAAGAGAATCTAATTATAATTGTCAGAATCTAATTATAATTCTCAGAATATTATTTCAATTTCCAATAGATTTAGTGCGAGCTTCCAGCTCGCGAGATTATAATTATAATTGTCAGAATCTAATTATAATTGTCAATTAGGTTTAGCTCGCGAGATTATAATTATAATTGTCAGAATCTAATTTCAATTTATAATAGGTTTGGTATTATTATTAAATCCGCGAGCAAGAGGCTCGCACTGGGTGGCACAAATCACCATCAAATTACCAGAAATAATTAAAATTTATCTCATTTTTTTATTCTTAAACACGCGAGCAAGATGCTCGCACTGGGTGGCACAAATCACCATCAAATTACCAGAAATAATTAAAATTTATCTCATTTTTTTATTCTTAAATCCGCGAGCAAGATGCTCGCATTAGGTGGCACAAATCACCATCAAAATTATGAACAAATATCCTGAAATTAAATTTACAGAACCTGCTTCTTTCGTCACATTTGTCACCTGGGAAAGATTAGAATTAACCCCAGAAGCACGAGAAATTGTTTTAAATTCATTCCTATTTTTTCACCAACAAAGATATCAAATTTTTATTGTCGTAATTATGCCAGATCATGTACATTGTTTAATCATACCTTTTCTGAAACAAGAATCAGAATATTGGTCAATAGGAAGTATTCTGCACAGTATTAAAGGCTATAGTGCCAAGGAAATTCCTAAAGTTATGAATCATATTGGCAAAGTTTGGCAAGATGGGCGACACGAGAGATTAATTAAAAGTCAAAAAGAAATGATAGATGTCTGGAAATACATCAGACAAAACCCCGTCAAAGCTGAATTAGTAAATCAACCAGAAGAATATCTTTTTTTATGGGAATTAGACAGAAATTTATCCCCATATTTTGAGAATAATTAAATTTCCTCCAGGGCGAGCTTCCAGCTCGCGAGAATCTAATTAAAATTCACATAAAATATAATAAAAAGTATCAGAATCTTATCCAAATTTCCATAATTTTATTTCAATTTTCAGCAGGTTTGGTATGATCTAGCTTCCAGCTCGCGATAATACAATTATAATTGTCAGAATATTTTCAAATTTCCAGAATCTAATTCAAATTTCTAACAGGTTTGGTATTATCCAGCTCGCGAGAATAGAATTAAAATTCACAGCATATAATTAAAAATTGTCAGAATATTATTTCAATTTCCAAAATGTTTGGTATTATCCAGAGCTTCCAGCTCGCGAGAATAGAATTAAAATTCACAGCATATAATAAAAATTGTCAGAATATTTTCAAATTCCCAGAATATTATTTCAATTTCAAACAGGTTTGGTATTATGGTATTATTAGTATTATTAAATGCGAGCTGGAAGCTCGCACTGGATAAATGACTCAATGTTTAAATCCTGACTGTTTAAAATCCAACCCACCACAAACAAAATTCTGTCAAAGTTGTGGTGAAAAATTAGTTTTAGCCGAACGTTATCGCGCTCTAAAAATTATCGGACAAGGAGGTTTTGGCAGAACTTTTCAAGCTGTAGATGAATATAAACCTTCAAAGCCTTTTTGCGTAATTAAACAATTTTTTCCTCAAGCACAAGGAACTAAAACTTTAGAAAAAGCTGCTGAATTATTTGCTCAAGAAGCTGAACGTTTGGATGGTTTAGGTAGACATCCACAAATTCCCGAACTTTTCGCATA
>JBFRWR010000637.1:0-17280 GCA_051439685.1 Trichodesmium sp. | reverse complement strand
GATCGTATTTCCTTTTTTTTCAATATTTACTCCTTCTGACTTCTGACTTCTGACTTCTGACTTAATAAAACTATGCGTCAATCAGTGGCATTGTTAATCTTAATATTAATGATAGTTGCTAGTGTTGCCAAAAAAGCTAGCACCAGAATTAAACCTGCTCAGATATCTGGAGAAACTGCTCAGGTATTCGTAGAAGTTGCTCAGGTATCTCCAGAAATTACTGAGGATGTGTCTGAAAAAAATGCCCAGGTACCCGAACAAACTGCCAGTTTATGTCGCTTAGTTAACGACAAACAAGGTTTAACTGTTCATAAAAGACCTACTCCTAATTCTCCTACGGTTGGCACTGTAGATACTAATCAAAAAGTGACATTAATAGAAGGTTATCGCAATATTCGCGGTCCAGCAGGTCGCACCTGGGTAGAAATTACTTCTCCTATAGGGGGATTTTTATCTAGGGGTTTTCCTGGGAATGAAACTAATTTAATAGAATGTGTTGAAGTTGCTGAGGAGAATTTAGGAGAAACTCCAGAAGAGAAACCAACAACATCTTCTGGTGAAAATGCTCCGGTTGATAATTTACCGACAGAAACATCTCCGACTGCGGAGTCTACATCAGAAACAGATGAAAATGTAACCGATGAAAGTTTATGTCGTGAAATTGATAGTAAAAAAGCACCACGAGGTTTAGCAGTACGAGCAGATGCTTCTAGAAGTTCTGAGTATAGAGGAAAAGTACCTGCAAGCGATCGACTAATGTTAGTAGAAAATTATCGGTTTATTCCAGATAAAAATGGTGAAAAACGTAAGTGGGTGAAAATTAGTTTTCCTTTGTCTGGGTTTGTTTCTGCTGGTAATTTGGTTGAATGTGAGTAGTTGTATTTAGTAGGGGCGAATAGCCATTCGCCCTTTTCGTAAATATGGAAGAGAGATTAGTTTTCAACTGTACTTCACTATCCTCAAAAGTGCTGTAAACCAAACTTATACGAAATTCGGTTTAGTTAAGTAGGTAGGCAAAATTAAACTGCAAATAATTACAATAAATAAATTTATCAAAACTATTCTGACTCCTGAGTTTTCCATTAATTCAATTTGTTGGGTTTCATTACCTCAACCCAACCTAGGACTACTACGACTATAGTTGTAGTAGTTTAACTTAAAAATGATACATTTTTTCCTCTGATACTCCCTGATAGCAAGAAAGCTTTATCTCAATCTAAAAGTTAAATGACTATACTAATTTTGTAAATAATCTGATTTTTGGGAAAGAATATAATTAACCTAAATAGTCTTTATAGATACACAAAAAATTTTCGGCATGACTGGTTCCTAATAGTTGAATTTCCTGAGGAAAAGCATCTAGAGGAGCAGTCTTTCCTCTAATATTTAATTTTGCAGCACCCTTACTTCCTCCTCTTTGTAGGTATACAACAGTAGGATATAGCTCTAGCCACATCCCCAGGCGTTGGGCTACATCATAAGTTGTCATTTCTCCTAAACCTTGTACTCGATTACTAATAGATTCTATCCACTCGTAAAGTTGCTCGAATCTCTGGAAATGAGGTTGTCTGTCATCTGCGATTGAAAGTTTTAATCCATATGATAACTTATCAAACCCTACTCGGCGTTGATGGGAGTGAATTTTACCACATTCATCTTTCGATATCCAGGCTCTTTCTAAAGCATTTCTCCAATCAAGTCTTCGATCACCCCACCATTTAGCTTGTATATTATAGTAATCTTTGTAAATTTTTAGATACTCTTCGACTAACCCAGCCAGCTTTGTTTCCTGACAAACAATAGGTTTATTATTGCAGTTAGGCAAAGTTTTTCCTAAATCTTTTTCATGTTGTTTTTTTATGTTAGGCATCATGTAAAAATAAGTTGTACGAATTTTATCTGAAAATGAAACAGTTTTTTAGCTGAAACCCTTTAACAGCAATAAACCTTCGTCTCAATCTAAACTAAAAAAACGAAGGTACTGATAACTAATAACTGCTAACTGAAATGACTTGGACTATTACCTCGGTGGTAAACTTTGAAAAATTCCCCTTCCTCCACCTCCACCTGGAACCCCTCTACCTGGAACTGGAGATAATACCCGACCAGTTCCACCACTAGGTTGAGCGCCTCCCCTTACCACGCCACGACTAGGAGAAACTCCACGACTAGGATCAGAAAATTCTGATTCTGATACATTGGGCGACATGGTAAAATCAGAAGCAGGTACAGTTCCTCCACCCATTGGATCGCCTGTGCCACCTAGAGCATCATTTAAAAAGGTATTAGAAAAGCTACTAAAAGCATCACTTTCTTGACCTTGTAATTTTCTTTCTTCTTCAAAAAAAGGTACACTAATTTTCCGTTCAGCGGGTTTGCTATAGTCTTCTTCTTGAGCATTAGCAATAGATATTAAGTTAAGGAAAAAGAAAGAAGGAAGAAGCAAGAAGAAAGGTAGGACTAGAATTTTTAAAAGAGATAGATGGATGATTAATTTTAGTTGTTCTAAATTTTCTTTTTGTCGGTAATTTTTTTCTAGCATAATTAACTCCTAAAAACATTTTTTAGTTGCGCTTCAGCACCACCAGTCTATTTATTAATCGTCGGGCTAAAGCAGTTTTTAGTTGCACTTCAGCGCCACCAGTCTATTTATTAATCGTCGGGCTAGAGCAATACTACGAGCAATAATTTTTTTTGTTTGTAGTTGCGCTTCAGCACCACCAGTCTATTTATTAATCGTCGGGCTAGAGCAATACTACGAGCAATAGTTTTTTTTGTTTGTAGTTGCGCTTCAGCGCCAAATATCTTGATTAAGAATGGGGCTAGAGCAATACTACGAGCATTCTTTAAAAACGGAAAGTTGTGCGTAAAACTCCTATTACAATTGTTTCATTATCTTCATTATGTTCTGGATTAGTAACTACAAAAAATCCAGGAGTAATTGTAATATTATCGCTTAATTTATATCTATAAAAAGTTTCAATATGATAGGAGGTATCCTCATCCTCTTGAATGCCATTATCCCCATCAACTAATTTTAAAGGTTTACCAAATAAAACTGCTAATAAGTCTCCCTGACGACCAAAAGGATCGGACATCCCGACAGAAAATAAATAAGTATTAGAAGTAGCATGAGCATCAGAATTAATATAATTTGTAAATATCCACCCTCCCCAAGCGCCTAAAGTTATTTTTTTCCAAACTCGCCATTGCACTGTACCACCAACTGCATTAATATTAGCAGGAATGCTTAACCCTCCAGAAGTATCCGCATTTAAGCTACCTGTAAATGTATCTAAATATCCATCTTCGGAATAAGCATTTATATAAGTGACACCAGTTAAAACATTATCAAACGGTACAGTTAAAAACTGAACTCCTAAAGCACTATGACCAGCATCCGTAATACCACCTTGTCCAGTTGGACCAATACCAGGGTTTTCGCTGTCCCGCGTACCATAACCAACTTGTAAACGTACTTTGTCGGTAATTAACCAATCAAAACCTAGACCAGAGTCTAATCTACCTATTTTAAATAGAGGACTGGAGTCGGTAAACCGAGAAATAGAACCACGACCTGCGTCAAAATAAGGAGAGTTTGCAGTCAGGACACTATTTAAACTAAAGTTTACGGGGCGGAATGTAAAGACTACTCGATCGCCAAAAGCTGGAAAACGATACTCTAGTTTGAATATTTGAAAGTCTTCATCTGTATCTGTTTGATAAGATAAGATGGCCATGTCTGTGTTGAATGACTGCCTACCTGCAAAACCAAGACTACTGAAGTTTGCTGAACCTAATTCTAGACGCAACCGGTCTTTACCTGTAAAAGTTGTAGCTGTCTGGAGTCGTACTAGATAGTTAAATATTGTATTTTCCTCTCCGTCTCCCCTTCCACCAAAAGCATTTTCTACGTCTTCTCCGCCAAAACCGTTGGTTAAGCCAAATATTACTTCTCCACCAAAGATAGTAGTTGTACCATTAAATCTATTTACTTCTAGTTCTGAAGTCCGAGCTTCTAGAACATCCATTCGTCCACGGAGCGCTGCTAATTCTGGGGCAAACTGTTCGACGAGACGTTGGACAGTGGCCATGTCCTCCTGATTAGCTAAATCTGCTGTAGATATATCAATTAATTCTGCCATTCTGTCCAAGCAAGCGTTTAATCCCGCAGCAAATTCATGGCGACTCATGGCACGGTTCCCTCTGTAAGTACCATTTGGGTATCCTGCAATACATCCGTAACGTTCTACTAATGATTGTAATGCTTGAAATGCCCAGTCAGTAGGTTGGATATCTGATAGTTGGGATACGGAGTTTACTTGCTCTAGTACCGATAGGTCGTCCTCTTCGTCTGATACTTGTGCTAGTTGTAGGGGTTTTTCTGGGCTTTTGGTGGAGACGTATTTGGGGTTAGTTAGTTGTGGAGGGGGGGCGTTTGTTAAGGGCGTTAACCCGTTTGCAGATTTTGACCAAATAAACGGGGTTGTTAAAAAAAATATTGAGGTTAAATATAATAAAAATTTGCAATTCACTGTAATTATTCCTTAGATTATATTAGCAGTATATTTACTTAAGTTGCCTACCTCTGGCCTAGAGGAAAATTTCAATATATGATAAGCTAAATGTAGTAAAGTAAGTAATTTCATTTAATTAGTTTTACAGAGAAAGTTTGGGAAATCTTTCATTAATGGATAATAACCTCTCGTGGTTAAAACCGTAACGGAATTGAATACCAGAAAAGAAAATTCATGGATAATGGTAATCAATGATCGTCAAAACTATCTTTGAATTATCAATTATTGAAGGTAATCCCTGAGCAGATATAGTTTTTGTAGTCTAGGGAAGTCTTAAATTAGAGCATTTATGATTGATGGATTGATGTATCGAAATCTGACAATCTGTAAATAATTATTAATTAAATAGGACTGATTAAAAAAATAGACCAATTCAGCAAAACCAAAGTCCCTATATGAAAAATCTGCATAGCTTCTCAAGTGTGATAAATAATTAAGTTTACAACCGAAAGATTACCAGTCTGCTATTGTAAGGAATTATGATGAAGTATGTCACTCTCTATTTTGCTCAATTAAACCAAATATCTGAAACAGGCGATCGCTTATTTAAGCTAGGACAATCTGAAAATTCCTGAAATATTAAATATTTTTCAAAGCTTGACAGATTCAAAAATACCCTAATTTGAGATTTATTTATATTTATTACAACGGTGAATATTTTGAGGAACATTTTCAGAGATTTTTTGGTAAAGTTTTACTATTATTAAGTATTGAGCCAAATATTTTTGTAGATTTAATGGAGGTATGAGTATATGCGTTATTTAGTTAAATTTATTAATCTAATGACTACTGCTATATTTTTCAGTATTCCTACAGTTAATGGGTTAATTCTAGGAGAAAAATTAGCAATACCTTCTGCATTTGCACAGGATGTTTCTTATAATCGAGCTAACAGTCAATCTAAAATAGATAGGTTGTTGGAAGAGGGAGCAAGGTATTATCAAGACTGGGAATATCAAAAAGCATTAGAAAAGTTTCAACAAGTATTAAAAGTTCGGCGAGAAATGGGTGACTTAGAAGGAGAAGCTCGTGCCTTATTTTATCTAGGTGTAACTTACAATAAGTTAGGTGAAGGAGAGAAAGTTTTCGATTCTTATTGGGAAGTTATGGGAGTAGCTGAAGAAGCAAGCAGTAAAGAAAAGTTTGAAACGATTAGTAAATATTTATGTAGGAGTGAAGGAGGACAAAAATTCTTAACAGCAGAAGAGAAGATTAATCCTATTAAATATTGTGAGGGAATACAAAAAATTGAAGGAGACTCTGGTAGTGTAACTATTTTATTTGATGAAGATAAAAAGAAATAATAATTCTATTTCAGAAAAAATACCTTTAATTGTAGGTTGAGTTGAGAAAACTTTCCCGCAACTTATCCGCAGGATTGACCTAAACTTATGAAAAGACTTTGTTGAGTTTCACTAATGTTCTAGCAAAAAAAAAAGAGGTTCAAAGCCTCCCCTTTTGAGGGGATGAAAAGATAAAAGTTTATTATTTCAAGCCTCTAGGTTTCCTAGGTCATGCTGCACAAAAAGCTAGAAGTTACTGATAACTAATAAATGATAACTGAATTCCCTGTTCCTGAAAAATGTCTAAACTTAGTCAAAAAAGGAGAGTAATTAAAAAACTCATTAAATTATTTCTAATCTATTGCCTAACTCTAAGCTTTTACCTCTGCTATGAAACAGGATTTACTCAAAAGTTAAATGCTTACCAACCTCAACAACAAATAATCTCTCAAACTTCCCAACAAACTGAAGCAGAAAAACTCTACAAACAGGGCAATAGACTATATAATGATGGTAAATATCAGGATGCTTTAAAAGCTTATCAACAAGCTTTAGAAAGATTTCAATTAATTTCCAGAGCTTTAGAAAATGCTAATCAATCTCTTTCCCTAAAAATTGGAGAAACACTTCATAGTATTGGAGCAGTTTATAAAAAACTTGCAGACTATCCGCAAGCATTAAAATATTATCAGCAAGCAGTAAAATTTCGTCGTCAAATTAATGACAAAGAAGGTATTGGTAGTAGCCTTAATAGTATTGGAGGAGTTTATTTTTTCCAAGGAAACTATGGGGAAGCTTTAGATTACTTACAACAAGCTTTAGCAATTCGCCAGGAATTAGGAGATTTAATTAGAGTTAGCAGAACTCAGAATAATATAGCAGCAATTTATCTAAATCAAGCAAAATATGCTCAATCATTAGAATATTATCAGCAAGCTTTGCAGACATTTCAAGAATTAGGAAATAGTCAAGGCAAAGCTGCAACTATTAATAATATTGGTTTAATTTATCAAGAGTTAGGTCAATATAAAAAATCCTTAGAGTGGTATCAAAAAGCTTTAGCAATTCACCGAAAAACTAAGAATAAAAAAGGTGAAGGAGATACCTTAAATAATATCGGGTTGACCTATAAACTGCAAACAAAATATGACCAAGCATTAGCATATTATCAGCAAGCTTTAACAGTTAGAAAACAAATAAATGACAAATCAGGAATAGGTAACAGTCTGAATAATATCGCCTTAGTTTACAACGAAAAAAATCAATATCAAACAGCACTAGAATATTTAGAGCAAGCATTAACAATCTTTCAGGAAATAGGGAATAAAACAGAAATCGGGAGAACCTTAGATAGTTTAGGTACAGTACATAAAAGTCTGCAAAAATATACTCAAGCAGAAAACTATTATCGGCAAGCTTTAAGAATACAAAGACAAGTAGGCGATCGCCTCAGTCAAAGAATAACTTTAAGTAATATCGGAGATTTATTAGTTGCCCAGAAACAACCAGAATTAGCAATTATTGTATATAAAAATTCTGTAAATGTCACCGAAGCAATTCGTCAAGATTTACAAATTATTTCTCTAGATAAAAGGCAGTCTTATGCAGAAAAAATAGCTGATACTTATCGTCGTTTGGCAGACTTATTATTACAACAAAACCGAGTTACAGAAGCTCAAAAAATATTAGATTTACTAAAGGTTCAAGAATTAGATAACTACCTAAAAAATGTAGAAGGAAATGAACAAACAGCCATTGGAGTTAAATTATTACCTGAAGAAAAAAAAATTCTAGATAAATATGATGCCCTTGAACAAAAAGCAAATCAAATAAATGCAGAACTGAGAAACTTAGAAAATATTTTACCTGCTGATAGAGCTATAGAGGAACAAAAAAGAATTACTAGCTTACAAACAGAAAAACAGAAAATTCAATCTGAATTTAACAACTTGACTAACAATCAAGAAATAATCAAAATAATACAGCGAATCAAGCTCAAAACTGCGGCAGAAAGCATAGATATTACTAATCTAAGTAGATTACAAAATATTCTGAAAGAGAAGCAAAACGCTGTATTACTTTACCCTCTAATTTTAGATAATCGGATAGAAATTGTATTAGTGAAAAGTGATAGTTTACCAACTCATCACTCAGTTCAGGTAAATAAAACACAGCTAAAAAATGCAATTTTTGACTTGAGAATAGCTCTAACCTCTCCCAGAAAAAGAATTAGTAATAAAGCAGCACAAGAAACAGGTCAAGTCTTATACGAATATTTAATCAAACCTGTGGAAAAAGACTTACTTTTAGCACAAACAAAAACTATTATTTATGCTCCTGATGGCTTATTACGTTATATTCCTTTAGCAGCTTTATACGATGGAAAAAAATGGCTAATCGAAAAATTTAGTATTAACAATATTACAGCTATGAGTCTCACCAACTTCAACAATCAACCTTTAGATAAATTGCGAGTATTAGCAGCAGCTTTTAGTGAAGGAAATTATCAGTTTATGGTAGGTTCCAGAAAATTTAGATTCTCAGGATTAAAATTTGCCGGACAAGAGATAGAAAGTCTAGCTAAAATTATTCCTAATACTCTGAAATTATTCAATCAAAAATTTACTTGGAATGAAATTATTTCACGGGTTAGTAAATATAATATTCTCCATTTTGCCACTCATGCAGACTTTGTTAGTGGGCAACCAGAAGATTCGTTTATTTTATTTGGTGATGGTAGTCGTTTAACTTTAGCAGAAATTACAAATTTATCATTACCAAATATTAATTTGGCAGTTTTGAGCGCTTGTCGAACCGGAGTGGGAAGTCTTTTGAAAGATGGTTCGGAAATTTTAGGTTTAGGTTATCAAATGCAAAAAGCAGGGGTAAAAGCATCTTTAGCTACTCTGTGGCAAGTTGACGATCAAGGTACACAAGTCTTAATGATTGATTTTTATCGCAGGTTGCAGAGTGGAAATGTTAGTAAAGTAGAGGCGTTACGACAAGCGCAGTTAGCTTTGATAAATGGAAATATTAATGGAGAAAAAGAAGTTAAAAGTTTTATGCACCCTTATTATTGGGCTCCTTTTATTTTAATTGGTGATGGGTTGTAGAAGTCAGAAGTTATAGCGGTACCCGCTAGGGAATAGGGAATAGGGAATAGGGAATAGGGAATAGGGAGAAATAATTGATAATTTATGGAGTAGAATTAGTTTTATGTTGGATTATTGGAGATGTCTATGAGAAATCTTCAATAATAAAAAGTCAAATCAATTATCCCACAAAAATAATTAATTATTTCCCCCTACTTCCTACTCCCTACTCCCTACTCCCTACTCCCTATTTTGTGGAAATTTCTAACAGTTTAAATCCCTTCTTTCTTCTAACTCCTAACTCCTGGAAATGCTATAATAATATATTAGTCAAAAATAATCTGACTTCTTGTCATTTATGGCTTGAAATTATATAGCACTACGTTAATAGGTTAGGACATTTATAAATCCTGGAACCCTTTAACAGTCTACTATTCCCTATTCCCTATTCCCTAGCGCTTAGCGCCATACCACAATAAATATGAGTATTAAAAAGAATCCAAAAAATTCCCGTAACCGTCAAATAGGAAGCGCCTTATTAATTTTGGCAGGTTTGCTATTAGCAGTATACACATTCATGCCACGTCGCAAACCCCCTCGCGTTCCTTATAGTGTATTTATTCAACAAGTAGAAAACGGACAAGTAGTAGGAGTACAAATAGATAACGAACAAATTTTATATCGCCTCAAAGGAGAAGAAGATAAACCAGGACCATTACTTGCTACTACCACAATAAATGATCCTCAATTACTTAAACGTTTAGAAGATAATAAAATTGTATTTCAAGCAGCACCCCCTCAAAGTCGTTGGTTTGCTGTTCTTTTAAATTGGGTAATTCCTCCGATTATATTAGTAGCAGCATTTCAGTTTTTTATGAATCGCGGACCCCAAGGTTCCCTGTCAATGAGCAAGAGTAAAGCTAGAGTTTATATAGAGGGAGAATCAGAAAAAATTACTTTTGCTGATATTGCTGGAGTAGAAGAAGCAAAGACAGAATTAACCGAAATTGTAGACTTCTTAAAAACACCAAAACGCTTCACTGAAATTGGTGCCAGAATACCTAAAGGTTTGTTATTAGTCGGACCTCCTGGAACAGGTAAAACTTTATTAGCAAAAGCAGTCGCTGGAGAAGCAGGAGTAGCATTTTTTAGTATTTCTGGTTCCGAATTTGTAGAGCTATTTGTTGGTACTGGAGCTGCCAGAGTTCGCGATTTATTTGAACAGGCAAAAAAGAAAGCTCCTTGTATTATTTTTATTGATGAAATAGACGCAATTGGTAAGTCTAGAACCAGTGGAAATTTCCACAGTGGAGGTAATGATGAACGGGAACAAACCCTGAATCAACTGTTAACTGAAATGGATGGTTTTGGGGCAGGAGATTTAACAGTTATTGTCTTAGCTGCTACTAACAGACCAGAAGCTTTAGATGCTGCTTTATTACGTCCGGGAAGGTTTGATAGACAAGTATTAGTAGACCGTCCAGACTTAGTTGGTAGGGAAGCAATTTTAAATATTTATGCTAAAAAAGTTAAATTAGGAGAAGATGTAGACTTGCATAAAATAGCAACTAGAACTTCTGGTTTTGGTGGAGCAGATTTAGCAAATCTTGTGAATGAAGCTGCTTTATTAGCTGCTAGAAATAAAAGACAATTTGTAGAACAAAAAGACTTTGCTGAAGCTATTGAAAGGGTGATTGGTGGATTAGAAAGAAAAAGTCGAGTTTTGAGCGATCGTGAAAAGAAAGTAGTCGCTTATCACGAATCTGGTCATGCTTTAGTTGGTGCTTTAATGCCAGGTAGTAGAAAGGTGGAAAAAATTTCAATTGTACCACGAGGAGTATCAACTTTAGGATATGTTTTACATTCACCTACTGAAGATAAATTTTCAGATGATGAAGAGGAAATTCGGGGAGAAATTGCGACTTCTTTAGGTGGGCGTGCCGCAGAAGAAATTGTATTCGGAAGTATCACTACAGGAGCTACTGGAGACTTACAAAAAGCTACTTACAAAGCTGAACAAATGGTGACAGTTTATGGCATGAGTAAAGTTTTAGGACCTCTAGCTTATCAATGGCTGGGACAAGAAAAATTTTTAGGTAATGGAGGGGGTAATCCCCGTCGTTTAGTCAGTCAAAAAACAGCAGAAGCAATTGATAATGAAGTCAAAGAAATTGTCGAAAAAGCTCATCAGCAAGCATTAGATATTTTGAATCATAATCGGGATTTGTTGGAAACTATTTCTCAGAAAATTGTGGAAAAAGAAGTGATAGAAGGAGAAGAATTATATCAGTTATTAGAACAAGTTAAATCGCCTTGGGAAAAAAATATTGATAGTTTGCTGAAAAAGGATTAAATTATTGGTAATATCAGAATTGCATTAATTAACCATCAGACAAAAAGATAGGGGGCGATAATTTAGTCATCTTTGAGATGACTTAAGCTATTAGCCAAGGATTTCAATCCTTGGCGAACCATCGGGTATAATTTTGTGGCTCTGTGAGCAGCTCAATTTTTTTCAGATATATAGCAACCACCTTGGTGGCGCAGGACAATTAGTGCGAGCATCTTGCTCGCGTCATAAATCATCATAATTACCCGATGTCCTAACTATAGTGGCGACTGCTATATCTATTCGTTAAACTGCGCCAATAACAAAGTCAAATCATCATCAGTTCTACCCGTTACCTTCGGCGATCGCAAAAATTCCTCCAACTGTTCCTTAGCTTCCTCAACATCAGTAACCACAGTCATAAACTTAAACAACGGAGCAAAAAAAGGATTATGAGGCAACCCGATCGGCATTTTTAACGCCAGCATTTGCAAACCATCCGAAAAAATTGCCAGATGAACAGGTTTCCCCTGCCATATTTTCACCTGAGCATTCTCCACACCTTTCTCTGAAATCAAAAAAGTTGTCTCATTAATATGTTCCCCAGTCTGAGGAGCAGTCAGTGGCAAAATATTCTCCTCCCCATCCCCTACTACCGCAGCACCATCACCCACCTGAGCAGCAATAACTAACTCTGGAGTTGCCACCACCAAAATTAAAGTAGCAGCTAACTCTCTTACCTCAACTTTTCTCACCTGAGATTCATTCAAAACCGCATTTTTTGCTACCTGCAAAGTATCTATCAACTTATACTGCCAACTAATATTATCTGATGGGAGTAGATTTTCCTGAGAAATACTTTGTACTGCAGCACTAACAGCTACTTTTGCACCAACCTCTCCCAAATTAGCTGAACCTGCACCATCAGCAACCGCAGCAACCAAAACTCCCTCTGGTAAAATTTGCCAGTGATGTGCATCTTGACAGGGTTGCCCCCGTTTCTCGTGACTTGTACCCGCCACAGATACCGATACCACTCGCCAATGACTTTGCTCTTCTATCGACATAATCTAATCTGTAATAACTTTTGAGATAGGAAATAGGGAATAGGGAATAGGGAATAGGGAGGAAGAAATACTCCACAACTATATTCTCACTTAAAAATCTTGGAATATATTTACCAATGGATAATTTATAATTAATCAATCTGGTTTAAAGCCTCCCCTAATAATAATAATTGCATAAAGCTTTTCTGACTGAATGCTCTACAAATATGTTGGCGACAGCCGAAAACAAAAATAATTATCCATTATCAATTAGACTTGTCCGAAAAAGATGTATATTTTTTGCAGGAACAGGGAACAGGTAAGACATTTTTACGAAAAAGACAGAAAAAATTATTTTTATTGGTGATTTTTTCTTTCTTTAGCCGATCTAAATAAGAGATTTATTTATTTTCCGGAGATGTCTATTGCTCATTATCCATTATCCATTATCCATTAACTCCCCAAACTCTAAGCCGATCTAAATAAGAGATTTATTTATTTTCCGGAGATGCCTATTGCTCATTATCCATTATCCATTATCCATTATCCATTATCCATTAACTTCCCATACTCTAAACCGTTCCCCAACCTGGAGGTGGTAGTGCTACCTGTTCATCAACTTTAGAGTGGGAAACTTGCTGCATACTAGCAGACAACCAAATAAACATTTCGCGAAAATCAAGTCCTCTCAGCTTTAAAGGAGTTCTCTGAACTATTTCTCCCAACTTATCCATATTTGCTCCTTCCACACCCACCGCAAAAAAAGCAACGTGCTTATTCTCCTCCTCTTGCTTGATCCGAACCCCAGCTTCCTTCACAACTTTTTCTGATTCTCCCTGTGGTTCACCATCAGTAATCAAAAATACCCAAGGTCTATAGTAACTTATACCATTATTCCGATATTCTGACTTCCGAGCAGCAATCATATCTAGAGCTTTATTAATAGCAGTACCCATATAAGTTTGTCCTTGAGCAGTTAATACTGGGTTCTCAAATTGGTCTGCAGTAATAAACTCTTGGACAATTTTCACTTGATTGTCGAAAGAAATAATCGCAACCTCTACTCGTTTTTTGGCTAAATCATCTGTAATTAAATTATCTCTAAAGGTTTCTAAGCCATCATTTAAAGCTTGAATAGGTGAGCCTGTCATTGATGCTGAGGTATCTAATAGTAGTACACAGGGACAACGAGGTTCGGGATTTTCTGCAAATTCTACTGCTTCATCAAGTCTCATGTTAAATTGTTTAATCTTAATATTAGGAATTATATTTTTTTATATTTTTTATTTTTGTCTCTGATTTTGAGACTTTAGTTTCAGTATATTAGAGTATACAGCAGATTCCGTACTAATGCTTTATAATTGACCATCATCAACCCTACTTATTCTTCCCTACAGCAGTTTTCAAGTCAATAAACCACAGAAAAAAATAATAATCCTGTAGGGACGTTGTATGCAACGTCCCTACTTTTCTGGAGATATAGAATAATCTAGTTCGTCAAGACTTTTTCACTTAATTCTTCTTCCTCTTCGCCCCATTTTTCCAGCCAATCTCCATCAACATTTTCCACATATAAATTGACATGATTAATGCCCCAAGTTAGTCGGTCATCTTGTAACTGTTGGGCTGCTTGGAAAGCTTGCCAAACTTTTTCTAAACCTTCTTTATTTGACAGAGTTTTGCCAGTTGTTATCATGTATCCTGCCTACTGTTAAAATGTATAGTTTTATGCACAAATCAAGACTTAATAGAAATCTAGCTAATTCCTATCTAAAACAAAATTTAATATATTTTGCTTCTTTTAAATGTTTGCTGTTATGCAGAACAAGATTTACTAATTGAATCACTGAACGATCTTGTCCGGGATTATAACTAACAAAAATACCCCTTCTAATCTTCCATTGCTGTAATGTATTTTTCCATTCCTTATACTTATCAGTACAAAGTTCACTGGACATAGTAGTAAGTTGCACACACAGAGGACGACCTGTGTTACTACTTACAATGACATCTGTTGCCATAGACAAATCTGCAATATAACGATGAACAACACAACCATCACGACTTTTAATCTGACGAGCGACAGATTCTATTAATTCTCCATCTTCTTGATTAAATTCTCCCGATCTTAACTTTTGTTTCCATACATAAAATTTATGATCATTTTCTATTAACCATTTGGGAAAAAGATTTTCATACCAGTATCTGACTGGAGATGGAAGATGTTTCAAAAATATTTGTCTTTCTTCATTTGTTAATGATTGTAATTTTAACCAAAATTCTCCATCCTTAATTAATTCTAACAAAAACCCAACTAGGACCCCTTTTTGCGTCAGTAAGCCAGGTCTAATATCCTTAATCCAGCGCCTAACTTCTTCTAACCTCTGGGCTAAGGCAGGTTCGGTTGACCAGGCAAGACGGCTAAGTTGTTTTAGCTTAGGCTCGATTTCTCTTGCTTGCAATCATCCTCCTACATAAGACCTAATTTAAGAATCTGCCAAAACGTTTTATATAATAATTTATATTGTAGCGTTTAATGGTCAGTATTAGGAATTAATTACTAGAGAATCATAAAAATAGGGAGTAGGGAGGAGGGACCTGACAAGAGTAAGTTTTTAAGATTTGAAACGGAGACAAGGAGACACGGGGAGGCGGGGACGCGGAGACTCGGAGATACAGAGATAAGGATACTCGGAAACTAGGAGATACCAGGGTTTAAGGCTTTCTTGACGATAATTTATTTTATTTTTGATCTATTCGAGATGTCTATGTAGATTGCCAAATATTTTATTTAATAGTAAGACATAGTTAATCTCTTGACTAATGTTACTTTAAATGGTATACACATCTAGCTTCAGTTACAGAAGAATTGCCTCTATAAATCTTAAAGTCAGCTTAAAGAAAATAAAGATTCTTATGTTCATTCTAGGTTCACAATAATTATTAGTAGTAACTATAAATACAGAACACAAATGTCAGAATCAACTATCGAATCAATTTTAGAAGAAAAACGTTTATTTTCTCCACCGCCAGAATTTGCTCAAGCAGCTCATATTAAAAGCATCGACGAATATAAACAAATATACGAAAAAGCTAAAAACGATCCAGAAAGATTTTGGGCAGAACTAGCAGAAACAGAATTAGACTGGTTCCAAAAGTGGGACAAAGTTCTCGACTGGCAACCTCCCTTTGCTAAATGGTTCATTAACGGAAAGATTAATATTTCTTATAACTGTCTTGACCGTCATCTCACAACCTGGCGACGGAATAAAGCAGCCCTGATCTGGGAAGGAGAACCAGGAGACTCTCGCACCTTAACTTATGCCCAACTGCATCGGGAAGTTTGCCAGATGGCAAATGTATTTAAACAATTGGGAGTAAAAAAAGGCGATCGCGTCGGAATATATATGCCCATGATCCCCGAAGCAGCGATCGCCATGTTAGCCTGTGCAAGAATTGGCGCACCCCACACAGTCATCTTTGGAGGGTTTAGTGCTGATGCGCTGAAAAACCGCCTTGTTGATGCTGAAGCCAAATTAGTCGTTACTGCTGATGGAGGTTGGCGCAAAGATGCCATTGTTCCCCTCAAAGAGCAAGTAGACAAAGCACTAACAGCAGGCGCTCCCAGCGTGGAAAATGTCCTAGTTGTCAAACGGACTGCCCAAAAAATTCACATGGAAGCAGGGCGCGATCATTGGTGGCATGACCTGCAACAAGGTGTTTCTGGAGAATGTCCAGCAGAACCAATGGATAGTGAGGATATGCTATTTATCCTCTACACAAGTGGCACAACAGGCAAACCCAAAGGAGTCGTACACACCACAGGCGGTTATAATCTTTACACCCACGTTACCAATAAATGGGCGTTTGACCTCCAAGACACGGATGTATATTGGTGTACTGCTGATGTAGGCTGGATTACAGGACACAGTTACATTGTTTATGGTCCTCTTTCCAACGGTGCGACAAGCCTGATGTATGAAGGCGCACCCAGAGCATCTAATCCTGGTTGTCTCTGGGATGTGGTAGAAAAATATGGTGTCACCATTTTCTACACTGCTCCTACTGCTATCCGAGCTTTGATGAAAATGGGAGAGCATCACCCCAACTCCAGAAATCTCACTTCCCTACGTCTATTGGGAACAGTGGGAGAACCAATTAACCCAGAAGCTTGGATGTGGTATCATCGGATTATTGGTGGTGGACGCTGCCCAATAGTTGATACTTGGTGGCAAACCGAAACAGGCGGGTTTATGATTACACCCCTACCCGGTGCAACTACCACTAAACCAGGTTCAGCAACTTTACCGTTCCCTGGCATCATTGCTGATATTGTCAATCAGGAAGGAGAAACTGTTGATGGTAATAATGGTGGTTATTTGGTGGTTAAGCATCCTTGGCCAGGAATGATGCGGACTGTCTATGGTGATGACGATCGCTTCCGTCGTACTTATTGGGAATATCTACGCCCGAAAAATGGGGAATATATTTATTTTGCTGGTGATGGCGCTCATAGAGACAAAGATGGTTATTTTTGGGTGATGGGTCGCGTTGATGATGTGATTAGTGTGGCAGGTCATCGTCTGGGTACTATGGAAGTAGAGTCGGCGTTGGTGTCTCATCCTGCTGTTGCTGAAGCTGCGGTTGTTGGTAAACCTGATGAAATTAAGGGTGAGGATATTGTCGCTTTTGTGACTTTAGAAGGCGATCGCGAACCTAATGAGGCGTTGGAGAAAGATTTGAAGCAGCACGTTGTAGAGGAGATCGGAGCGATCGCTCGTCCAGGAGAAATTCGCTTTACCGACGATTTGCCGAAGACTCGTTCTGGTAAGATTATGCGACGGTTGTTACGTTCTCTGGCAGCAGGTCAGGAAATTGCAGGAGATACTTCGACTTTGCAAGACCGCAGTGTTTTGGATAAATTGCGTGGTGGAGCTTAACGAAGTCAGAAGT